>NZ_JBSFPT010000019.1:0-60419 GCF_053588335.1 Microbacterium sp. NPDC003461
CTTGCACATCGACCTGGACGTGCTCGATCCCGCCCACCTCGCCGGCGTCTCGCGGGCCGCTCCGTTCGGGCCGAACCCGCGCCCGATCCGCGAGCCCGCGCCGGATCGGGCGCGGGCTCGGCGAACGAGGGCGGGTTCGGCGAAATCGTCAGCGGTCGAAGAGGGACCAGGACGGGCGGGGGGAGTCCGTCGCGTCGCCGTCCACGGCGGGGCGCGCGTCGGCGATGAAGCGGTCCAGCTCCTCGCCGTGGGCGACCTTCGCGGGGTGGGGGCCGGCGGCCATCAGGCGCGGCAGCCACTCCACCGGCAGCGGGCGCGCGGAGGCGGCCATCACGAGGTTCCCGAACCGGCGGCCCTTGAGCACCTGCACCTCGGCGAGCACGGCGAGCTCGGGCAGCACCCGGCGGATGGTCGCCGCCTGGCGCCGCGCGAACGCGAGTCCCGCGCCGTCGGCCGCGTTCACGAGCAGCACGCCCGTCGGCGCGAGCAGCCGCGCGGCCTCGCGGTAGAACTCCACGGTCGTCAGGTGCGCCGGCGTCTGCGCGCCCGAGTACACGTCCGAGACGAGCAGATCCACCGAACCGTGCATCCCCTGCGGCAGCCGCGCCAGCCCCTCGCGCGCGTCGCCGATCCGGATGCGGATGGCCGCCCCGCGCGGCAGCGGCAGCGATTCCCGCACGAGATCCACGAGCGCCGGTTCGAGCTCGATCACCTGCTGCCGCGATCCCGGCCGCGTCGCCTCGATGTACCGCGGGATCGTCAGGCCGCCGGCGCCCAGGTGCACCGCCGTGAGCGGCCCGCCCGGAAGCAGGTCGATGACGGCGCCCATGCGCGCCACGTACTCGAAGTGCAGGTGCGTGGGATCGTCCGGATCGACGTGCGACTGCGGGGTGCCGTCCACGTCGACCTCGTAGCCCGCCGCGTACTCGCTCGGCAGGATCCGCGCGATGCGCCCGTCCGACAGCCGCGCCGTCGGCACCTCCCGATCCGTCCCTCGCTGTCGTCCCACGGCTCGAGCGTACGTCGCCCAGAGCAGGCCGGTGGCCGACCTAGGATATATCGCATGCCGGTTCCGCAGGGTGCAGGGGTCCATCGTCGAGGGCTTCTGCGCGACGACGTCTATACCACCATTCGCGACGCGATCGTCCGGGGCGACTTCGAGCCGGGGGAGCGGATTCGGGATCTCGATCTCGTCGACTGGCTCGGCGTGAGCCGCACGCCGATCCGTGAGGCCTTCCTGCAGCTGGAGCGCGCGGGGCTCCTGGAGTCGCGGCCGGGTCAGGCCACCATCGTCGCGCCGCTCGACGGAGAGCAGGTGCGGGGGGCGCAGGAGATCGCCGCTGTGCTGCATGGCCTCGCCGTGGAGTCGGCGGTGCCCAGGCTCGAGCGGGACGACCTGGCCGCCATGGAGGAGGCCAACCAAGCCCTGGCCCTGGCCCTGGACGCGGGGGATGCCGACGCGGCCATCATCGCCGACGACGCGTTCCACGCCGTGGCGCTCGGCGCGAGCGGGAACCCGCGCATCGCCCTGCTGCTGGAGGAGGTGGCGCCGCTGGTGCGCCGCGTGGAGCGGTTGCGCTTCGCATCGGCTCCGGGCCGTGACTCGGTTCGCCAGCACGCAGAGATCCTCGCGCTGTGCGCAGCCGGAGATGCGCAGGCGGCCGCAGACGCGACGCGGCGCAACTGGCGAACGCTCTCACAGACGCTGGCCGACCTCGCGTGACCGCGGATTCGCCCGGGACGAGCAGGCCCCGGGCGAATCGCGATCACGCCGTGAACAGGCCGGCGTACGCGGGCAGCGCGGGCTGGCCGCCCAGATGTGCATAGAGCACGTGGGAGTCGGACGGGATCGTGCCGTCGCTCACGAGGTCGATGAGTCCGGCCATCGACTTGCCTTCGTAGACCGGATCCGTGATGACCCCCTCGAGGGATCCGACCAGGCGCATCGCCGCGAGCGTCGCTTCGTCGGGAATGCCGTATGCGGGGCCCGCCCAGCCCGCGCGCACGTCGATGTCGTCGTCGGTGAGCTCCCGCTCCACGCCGATCATGGTGGCGGTGCGGCGCGCGATGCGCGCCACCTGGTCTCGCGTCTCGTCGATCTTTGCCGATGCGTCGATGCCGATGATGGTGCGAGGCCGGTCCTGCGCCGCAAAGCCGGCGATCATGCCTGCGTGCGTCGAACCCGTCACCGAGCACACCACGATGGTGTCGAAGAAGACCCCGAGCTGCCGCTCCTGCTCCTGCACCTCGAACGCCCATCGCGCGAACCCCAGGCCCCCGAGCGGATGGTCCGAGGCCCCCGCCGGGATCGCGTAGGGCGTGCCGCCACGCTCCCGGACATCGTCGACGGCACGCTCCCAGCTCGGCTTGAATCCCACGCCGAAGCCCGCTTCATCCATCCGCACCTCGGCGCCCATGATGCGCGAGAGCATGATGTTTCCGGTGCGGTCGTTCAGCGCATCCGGCCAGTCGACCCACTTCTCCTGCACGAGCACGGCCTTCAGTCCCAGGTGTGCCGCCACGGCGGCGACCTGCCGCGTGTGGTTCGACTGGTAGCCGCCGATCGAGACGAGCGTGTCGGCGCCCTTCGAGAGCGCGTCGGGGATCAGATACTCGAGTTTCCGGACCTTGTTCCCGCCGTACGCGAGCCCGCTGCTGACGTCCTCGCGCTTGGCCCAGATGCGCGCACCGCCCAGGTGGCGGCTGAGGCGATCGAGCGGATGGATCGGCGACGGGCCGAAGGTGAGCGGGTGTCGGGGGTAATCGCTGAGCGGCATGACGTCCTTCCGGAACGATGACAGATGTTGCACGCAATATACAGAATGCCGACCCACTCGCGTGCGGCGTTCACCGCGATCCGCCCCGCGGCGCGGGCTTATACCGGGCGGAAACGGGTTGGTCAAGGATCCGGGTGGACATGGCGCGTCGCATGGGGCTATAGTTGGAAGTTGCGCTCCCTGGATTCCCCCATGCCCTCAAATGGTGGTCGGCTGGCGCCTCAAGATCCCCGCAGATGATGGCGGGTGGATCGAGGCGGAGGATCCGGGTCGCACCTCACCTGTCGACAAGGAATCTAGTAGCCCTCACCGGGCTCATGGAGGTCATCCCCTTGGCTGCTGCGCGCAAGAACGCATCCACCACCATCACCAAGAACGGACGCGTCGCAAGTCGCCTCTCGTTCGCCAAGATCAGCGACACGCTCACGGTCCCCGACCTGCTCGCGCTGCAGACCGAGTCCTTCGACTGGCTCGTCGGAAACGACGCCTGGCGCCAGCGCCTCGAAGAGGCTCGCGCCGCCGGCCGCACCGACATCGCCGAGCAGAGCGGCCTCGAGGAGATCTTCGAGGAGATCTCGCCCATCGAGGACCTCTCCGAGACGATGCAGCTGTCGTTCACGAACCCGTACCTCGAGCCCGAGAAGTACTCCATCGAGGAGTGCAAGGAGCGCGGCAAGACCTACGCGGCCCCGCTCTACGTCGAGGCCGAGTTCATGAACCACCAGACCGGTGAGATCAAGACGCAGACGGTCTTCATGGGCGACTTCCCGCTCCAGACCGACAAGGGCACGTTCATCATCAACGGCACCGAGCGCGTCGTCGTCTCGCAGCTCGTGCGCTCGCCCGGTGTCTACTTCGACAAGACGCCCGACAAGACCTCCGACAAGGAGATCGTCTCGGCGCGCGTCATCCCGAGCCGCGGCGCGTGGCTCGAGTTCGAGATCGACAAGCGCGACCAGGTCGGCGTGCGCATCGACCGCAAGCGCAAGCAGTCGGTCACCGTCTTCCTCAAGGCCCTCGGCCTGACCACCGAGGACATCCAGCGCGAGTTCGCCGGCATCGCCTCGATCGAGGAGACCCTCGCGAAGGACACGATCCTCACGCAGGAAGAGGCGCTGCGCGACATCTACCGCAAGCTGCGCCCGGGCGAGCAGGTGGCCGCCGAGGCCGCGCGCTCGCTGCTCGACAACTTCTACTTCAACGCCAAGCGCTACGACCTGGCCAAGGTGGGTCGCTACAAGATCAACCAGAAGCTGGGCCTCGACCTGCCGCTGAGCGAGTCGGTGCTCACCGTCGACGACATCGTCGCGACGATCAAGTACCTCGTCCGCCTGCACCGCGGCGACGAGACCTTCGAGGGCATCCGCCGCGGCGAGAAGGCCGAGATCCGTCTCGACGTCGACGACATCGACAACTTCGGCAACCGTCGCATCCGCGCGGTCGGCGAGCTGATCCAGAACCAGGTCCGCACCGGTCTGTCGCGCATGGAGCGCGTCGTCCGCGAGCGCATGACCACGCAGGACATCGAGGCGATCACGCCGCAGACCCTGATCAACGTGCGCCCCGTCGTCGCCGCGATCAAGGAGTTCTTCGGCACCTCGCAGCTGTCGCAGTTCCTCGACCAGAACAACCCGCTGTCGTCGATCACGCACAAGCGCACGCTGTCGGCGCTCGGCCCCGGCGGCCTGTCGCGCGAGCGCGCGGGCGTCGAGGTGCGAGACGTGCACCCCTCGCACTACGGCCGCATGTGCCCGATCGAGACGCCGGAAGGCCCGAACATCGGCCTGATCGGCCGCCTCGCGACCTTCGGCCGCATCAACTCCTTCGGCTTCATCGAGACGCCGTACCGCCGCGTCGTCGACGGCCGGGTCACCGAGCAGATCGACTACCTCACGGCGGCCGACGAGGAGAGCTTCAACATCGCGAACGCGAGCGCGGTGATCAACGCCGACGGCACGTTCGCCGAGAAGCGCGTGCTCGCCCGCCAGCGCGGCGGCGAGGTCGACCTCGTCGACGTCGAGGACATCGGCTACATCGACGTCTCGCCGCGCCAGATGGTGTCGGTCGGAACGTCGCTGATCCCGTTCCTCGAGCACGACGACGCGAACCGCGCGCTCATGGGCGCGAACATGCAGCGTCAGGCCGTGCCGCTGATCGAGTCCGAGGCGCCCGTGGTCGGCACCGGCATGGAGTCGTACGCGGCGGTCGACGCCGGCGACTCGATCATCGCCGACAAGGCCGGCGTGGTCACCGAGGTCTCGGCCGACTACATCACGGTCCAGCTCGACGAGGGCGGCACGCAGGACTACTTCCTGCGCAAGTTCGACCGCTCCAACCAGGGCAACAGCTACAACCAGCGCGTCATCGTCGCGGCGGGCGACCGGGTCGAGGTCGGCCAGGTCATCGCCGACGGCCCGTCGACCGAGAGCGGCGAGCTGGCGCTCGGCAAGAACCTGCTCGTCGGGTTCATGTCGTGGGAGGGTCACAACTTCGAGGACGCGATCATCCTCAGCCAGAACCTGGTGAAGGACGACACCCTCACCTCGATCCACATCGAGGAGTACGAGGTCGACGCCCGCGACACCAAGCTGGGCAAGGAGGAGATCACGCGTGACCTCCCCAACGTCAGCCCCGAGCTGCTGAAGGACCTGGACGAGCGCGGCATCATCCGCATCGGCGCCGAGGTCCGCCCCGGCGACATCCTCGTCGGCAAGGTCACGCCGAAGGGCGAGACCGAGCTGAGCGCCGAGGAGCGCCTGCTGCGTGCGATCTTCAACGAGAAGAGCCGCGAGGTCCGCGACACGTCGCTGAAGGTGCCCCACGGTGAGCAGGGAACCGTCATCGCGGTCAAGGAGTTCAACGCCGAGGAGGGCGACGACGAGCTCGGCTCGGGTGTCAACCGCCGCGTCGTGGTCTACATCGCCCAGAAGCGCAAGATCACAGAGGGCGACAAGCTCGCCGGCCGCCACGGCAACAAGGGCGTCATCGCGAAGATCCTCCCCGTCGAGGACATGCCCTTCCTCGCCGACGGCACGCCGCTCGACGTCATCCTCAACCCGATGGGCATCCCGGGCCGCATGAACTTCGGTCAGGTGCTCGAGACCCACCTGGGCTGGATCGCCAAGCAGGGCTGGAAGATCGAGGGCGAGCCCGAGTGGGCCATGCGCCTGCCGGAGGAGGCCCGCGAGGTCGCGCCCGGCACGAAGGTGGCGACGCCGGTGTTCGACGGCGCGACGGAGGACGAGATCGCGGGTCTGCTCGACTCGACGCTCCCCACGCGCGACGGCGACCGCCTGATCGACCGCTCGGGCAAGGCGCAGCTGTTCGACGGCCGCACGGGCGAGCCCTACCCGGCTCCGATCTCCGTCGGCTACATGTACATCCTGAAGCTGCACCACCTCGTGGACGACAAGATCCACGCGCGCTCGACGGGTCCGTACTCGATGATCACGCAGCAGCCGCTCGGTGGTAAGGCGCAGTTCGGCGGCCAGCGCTTCGGCGAGATGGAGGTGTGGGCCCTCGAGGCCTACGGTGCCGCGTACGCGCTGCAGGAGCTCCTGACCGTCAAGTCGGACGACATCCTCGGCCGCGTCAAGGTGTACGAGGCGATCGTCAAGGGCGAGAACATCCCGGAGCCCGGCATCCCCGAGTCCTTCAAGGTGCTCATGAAGGAGATGCAGTCGCTGTGCCTGAACGTCGAGGTCCTCTCGGCCGACGGCACGACGATCAACCTGCGCGACACCGACGACGAGGCCTTCCGCGCCGCCGAGGAGCTCGGCATCAACATCTCCAGCCGATTCGAGTCCGCCTCGATCGACGAGATCTGATCCAGCCAGCCGATTCAAAGATTTCCCTACAGGAGACATCAATTGCTCGACGCAACCACTTTCGATGAGCTTCGCATCGGCCTGGCCACCGCGGATGACATCCGTCGCTGGTCCTTCGGCGAGGTCAAGAAGCCCGAGACCATCAACTACCGCACCCTGAAGCCCGAGAAGGACGGTCTGTTCGGTGAGCAGATCTTCGGACCCTCGCGCGACTGGGAGTGCGCGTGCGGCAAGTACAAGCGCGTGCGCTTCAAGGGCATCGTGTGCGAGCGCTGCGGCGTGGAGGTCACCAAGAGCTCCGTCCGCCGCGAGCGCATGGGCCACATCGAGCTCGCCGCGCCCGTCACGCACATCTGGTACTTCAAGGGCGTGCCCTCGCGCCTGGGCTACCTGCTCGACATGGCGCCGAAGGACCTCGAGAAGGTCATCTACTTCGCCGCCTACATGGTGATCTCGGTCGACGAGGAGGCGCGCCACCGCGACCTCCCCACGCACGAGAACAACCTGCGCCTCGAGATCAAGAACCTCGGGGACCGTCGCGACGCGAAGATCGCCGACCGCCTGCAGAAGCTGGAGGACGAGCTCGCGGCACTGGAGGCCGAGGGCGCGAAGGCCGACCAGAAGAAGAAGCTGAAGGACGCCGCCGAGAAGGAGATGGCGACGATCCGCAAGCGCGCGGACGAGAACATCGCTCGTCTCGAGCGCGTGTGGGAGGAGTTCCGCGGTCTCGAGGTCGGGCAGCTCAAGGCGGAGGACGACGTCTTCCAGGAGCTGCAGGACCGCTTCGGCCAGTACTTCGAGGCACTCATGGGCGCCGAGTCGATCCAGCGCCGCCTGGCGGAGTTCGACCTGGCCGCCGAGGCCGAGTCGCTGCGCACGCAGATCGCCGAGGGCAAGGGCCAGCGCAAGATCCGCGCGATCAAGCGCCTCAAGGTCGTGCAGTCGTTCCTGACGACGGGCATGAGCCCGGCGTCGATGGTCCTCGACGTGGTGCCGGTGATCCCGCCGGAGCTGCGCCCGATGGTCCAGCTCGACGGCGGCCGCTTCGCGACCTCCGACCTGAACGACCTGTACCGCCGCGTCATCAACCGCAACAACCGCCTGCGTCGCCTCATCGACCTCGGTGCCCCCGAGATCATCGTGAACAACGAGAAGCGCATGCTGCAGGAGGCCGTCGACGCGCTGTTCGACAACGGCCGCCGCGGTCGTCCCGTCACGGGCACCGGCAACCGCGCCCTGAAGTCCCTGAGCGACATGCTCAAGGGCAAGCAGGGCCGGTTCCGCCAGAACCTGCTCGGCAAGCGCGTGGACTACTCGGGCCGTTCGGTCATCGTCGTCGGCCCGCAGCTCAAGCTGCACCAGTGCGGTCTGCCCAAGCAGATGGCGCTCGAGCTGTTCAAGCCGTTCGTCATCAAGCGCCTGATCGACCTCGGTCACTCGCAGAACATCAAGGCCGCCAAGCGCGCCGTGGAGCGCACGCGCCCCGAGGTGTGGGACGTGCTCGAGGAGATCATCCGCGAGCGCCCCGTGCTGCTGAACCGCGCCCCCACGCTGCACCGCCTGGGCATCCAGGCGTTCGAGCCGCAGCTCGTGGAGGGCAAGGCCATCCAGCTGCACCCGCTCGTCTGCGCGGCGTTCAACGCCGACTTCGACGGCGACCAGATGGCCGTGCACCTGCCGCTGTCGGTGGAGGCCCAGGCCGAGGCGCGCATCCTCATGCTCGCCTCGAACAACATCCTGAAGCCGTCGGACGGCCGCCCGGTCACCCTGCCCTCGCAGGACATGATCATCGGCCTGCACCACCTGACCACCCTCAAGGAGGGCGCGAAGGGCGAGGGCCGCGTGTTCGGATCGGTCGCCGAGGCGCAGCTGGCCAAGGACGAGGGCACCCTCGACCTGCAGGCCAAGGTGCGCATCCGCATCCCGGGCCTGACGTTCCTCGAGGGCCAGGCGCCCGAGGGCTACGAGACCCACGGTCTCGTGGACACCTCGCTCGGTCAGGCGATCTTCAACGACCAGCTGCCGAAGGGCTACCCCTTCGTGCGCGAGCAGGCCGACAAGGGCAAGCTCTCGCAGATCGTGAACAAGCTGGCCGAGGAGTACCCGAAGGTCGTCACGGCCGAGACGCTCGACAAGATCAAGGACGCCGGCTTCTACTGGGCCACCCGCTCGGGTGTCACGGTGGCGCTGAGCGACGTGCTCACCCCGCCGAACAAGCGCGAGATCGTCGCCAAGCACGAGAAGCTCGCCGAGAAGGTCAACGCGCAGTACGCGAAGGGCCTCATCACCGACGCCGAGCGTCGCCAGGAGCTCATCCAGGTCTGGACCGAGGCCACGGACGAGGTCCAGAAGGCCATGCGCGACAACTTCCCGGAGGACAACACCATCAACCGCATGGTGACCTCGGGCGCGCGAGGCAACTGGCTGCAGATCCGCAACATCGCGGGTATGCGCGGCCTGGTGAACAACCCGAAGGGCGAGATCATCCCGCGTCCGATCATCTCCTCGTACCGCGAGGGGCTGTCGGCGGCGGAGTACTTCACCGCCACGCACGGTGCCCGCAAGGGTCTGGCCGACACGGCCCTCCGTACGGCCGACTCGGGCTACCTCACGCGTCGTCTCGTCGACGTCTCGCAGGATGTCATCATCCGCGAGGACGACTGCGGCACCTCGAAGGGCCTCGAGTACCCGATCGCCGCGTTCGACGCGAGCGGCACGCTCGTCAAGGACGCGAACGTCGAGAACTCGGTGTTCGCCCGCACGCTCGCGACCGACGTCGTGGCCGAGGACGGCACCGTCCTGGCCGCCGCCGGCTCGGACGTGGGCGACGTGCTGATCAACCAGCTCGTCGAGGCGGGTGTCGAGTCCATCAAGGTGCGCTCGGTGCTCACCTGCGACTCGGCCGTCGGCGTCTGCGCGCAGTGCTACGGCCGCTCGCTGGCCACCGGCAAGCTCGTCGACATCGGCGAGGCCGTGGGCATCATCGCGGCCCAGTCGATCGGTGAGCCCGGCACGCAGCTGACGATGCGCACGTTCCACACCGGTGGATCGGCCTCGGCGGACGACATCACGCAGGGTCTGCCCCGCGTGCAGGAGCTGTTCGAGGCCCGCACCCCGAAGGGCGCCACGCCCATCGCGGAGGCGGACGGTCGCATCACGATCGAGGAGACCGAGAAGTCCCGCAAGGTGCTCCTCACGCCCGACAACGGCGACGAGGTCAAGGTCTACCCGGTGCTGAAGCGCGCGACGCTCCTCGTCGAGGACGGCCAGCACGTCACGGTCGGTCAGCCCCTCCAGGTCGGCACGCTCGACCCGAAGGAGATCATGCGCGTGCAGGGCGCCCGTGAGGTGCAGAAGTACCTCGTCGGCGGCGTGCAGGGTGTGTACCGCTCGCAGGGTGTGCCGATCCACGACAAGCACATCGAGGTCATCGTGCGCCAGATGCTGCGCAAGGTCACCGTCGTCGACCACGGCGAGACCGACCTGCTGCCCGGCGAGCTGGTGGACATCAAGCGCTACCAGGAGATCAACCGCGCGACCGTGGCCGAGGGCAAGCGCCCCGCGTCGGGTCGTCCGGAGCTGATGGGCATCACGAAGGCGTCGCTCGCGACGGAGTCGTGGCTGTCGGCCGCGTCGTTCCAGGAGACCACGCGCGTCCTCACCGAGGCGGCGCTCCAGGGCAAGCGCGACCCGCTCGTCGGCCTCAAGGAGAACGTGATCATCGGAAAGCTGATCCCCGCCGGCACCGGCCTTGCGAAGTACCGCAACGTCGTGGTCGAGGCGACGGACGAGGCCAAGAGCGAGCGGTACCCCAACCGCATCTTCGCCTCGGACGGCGCGTTCGCGGAGGGCGACTACGGCTTCGTCGACTTCGACGCGTTCTCGTCGGACGACTTCACCCCGGGTTCGTACAACTGACCCAGCGGTGAGGCCCTGAAAGCGGCCCCCGGCTTCGGCCGGGGGCCGCTTTCGCGTCCGCTCCCTCCGCGAACCCGCGCTCGATCCGCGAGCCCGCGCCGGATCCCGCGCGGGTTCGGCGAACGAGCGCGGGGTCGGCGGGGACACTGCCGCTACTGTGAGGCGGGTGAGTTCAGCCGTGATCGCCGCCGAGGGGCTGCGCAAGACGTACCGCGTCAAGGGGAAGCCCGACTTCGTCGCCGTGGACGGGCTGTCGTTCGAGGTCGCGCCGGGGGAGTCGTTCGGGCTGCTCGGGCCGAACGGCGCCGGCAAGTCCACCACGATGCGCATGATCGGCGCCGTCTCGTCGCGCACGGGCGGCGAGCTGTCGATCCTCGGGCTCGATCCGGATCGCCACGGCCCGGAGATCCGCTCCCGTCTGGGAGTGGTGCCGCAGCAGGACAACCTCGACGGCGAGCTCAACGCTCGCGAGAACCTCTACATCTACGGCCGCTACTTCGGCCTGCCCGGCCGCGTCTGCCGCGAGAAGGCCGACGAGCTGCTGGCGTTCGCGCAGCTCGAGGAGAAGGCGAAGTCGAAGGTCGATCAGCTCTCCGGCGGCATGAAGCGCCGGCTCACGATCGCGCGCGGCCTCATCAACGACCCGCGCATCCTGCTGCTCGACGAGCCGACCACGGGCCTCGACCCGCAGGCGCGGCACGTGCTGTGGGATCGCCTGTTCCGGCTCAAGGAGCGCGGCACCACCCTCGTGCTCACGACGCACTACATGGACGAGGCCGAGCAGCTGTGCGACCGGCTCGTCGTCGTCGACAAGGGACGGATCATGGCCGAGGGCACGCCCGCCTCGCTCATCCGCACGCACTCCAGCCGCGAGGTACTCGAGGTGCGCTTCGGCTCCGCGCAGAACGCGGCAGCGGCGGAGCGGATCGAGGGCATCGGCGAGCGGGTGGAGGTGCTGCCCGACCGCGTGCTCGTCTACGCCGCCGACGGCGAGGCCGCGCTCGAGCAGGTGACGGCGCGCGGACTGGAGCCGATCACGAGCCTCGTGCGCCGCTCGAGCCTGGAGGACGTCTTCCTGCGTCTCACGGGAAGGTCGCTGATCGAATGACCGCCCGGCCCGCCGCGCCCGCCGCGGCCGACATCGACGAGCTCCGCGCCGAGGCGATGGCGTGGGGCAGGGCACCGCGCACCCGCGGCACCTGGTACGTCGCCGAGCACATGATCCGCGCGATGCGCGCGTACGGCTGGACGATCCTCGTCGGATCGGTCGGCCAGCCGATCCTGTACCTGCTGGGCCTGGCCGTGGGGCTCGCGGCGCTCATCCAGGTGCCGATCGACGACGGCGGCGAGCCCGTGCCGTACCTGCTGTTCGTCGCGCCGGCGCTCCTCATGACGGCCGCGCTCAACGTGGCGGCCGAGGAGTTCACCTACCCCGTGCTGGCGGGCTTCAAGTGGCGCCGGTTCTTCTACGGCTTCAGCGCGGCGCCCCTGTCGCCGCGGCAGATCGCGAACGGCGTCATCGTGGCGGCCGTCGCGCGCATGGCCGTGACGGTGGCGTTCTACCTGCTCTTCGTGCTCGTCTTCTTCGCGTGGCTGCACCCCGATGCCACGCGCATGGCGACGGCATGGCTGATGGCGCCGATCGGCGTGCTCGCCGGGCTCGCGTACGGCGGCCCGATGCTCGCCTTCGCCGCTTCGCTCGAGGACGACCGCGGGCAGCTGCAGCTCGTGCAGCGCTTCGTCTTCATGCCGATGTTCCTCTTCTCCGGCACGTTCTATCCGCTCGCGACGCTGCCGGTGTGGCTGCAGTGGATCGGCTGGATCTCGCCGCTGTGGCACGCGTCCGAGCTGGGGCGGGTCGTGGCGTACGGCAAGCCGATGGACGCGGCGGGCGTCGCGCTGCACGCGGGCTTCCTCGTGCTGCTCGCCGGGCTCGGCGCCGCGCTGGCGTGGCGCATGTTCCGTCGGAGGCTCGCCTCGTGAGCGCGGCGGTGCAGACCGAGGAGCGCCGGCGCACCGGCGGCGGCGTGCGGGCGCTGTGGGCGGGCAACCCGCTCGCGGTCGTGCAGCGCGGCCTCATCGCGGCCCGCTCGTCGAGCTGGGCGATCGTGCTGTCGGGCTTCTTCGAGCCCGTGTTCTACCTCGCGTCGATGGGGATCGGGCTGGGCGCGCTGATCGGCGACGTGCAGACCTCGCAGGGCGGCGAGGTGCCGTACGCGGCGTTCATCGCGCCCGCGCTGCTGACCGTGTCGGCGATGAACGGCGCGATCTACGACTCCACGTGGAACGTCTTCTTCAAGCTCAACTACGGCCGCCTCTACGAGGGCATGCTCGCGACCTCGCTCGGCCCGCTCGACGTGGCGCTCGGCGAGATCCTGTACGCGCTGCTGCGCGGCCTGCTCTACGCCACCGGCTTCATGGTGATCATGCAGCTGCTCGGGCTCAACCTGGCCCCCACCGCGATCCTGGCCCTGCCCGCCGTGCTGCTCGTGGCCTTCGGCTTCGCGAGCCTCGGCATGGCGATCACGAGCTACATGAAGACGTTCCAGCACATGGACTGGATCAACTTCGTGCTGCTGCCGATGTTCCTCTTCAGCGCCACCCTGTACCCGATCGACATCTACCCCGAGGCGATCCAGGGCATCATCATGGCCTTCCCCCTGTGGCACGGCGTCGAGCTGGTGCGCGGGCTCACGACGGGCATGCTGAGCGCGGGCATGCTGTGGCACGTCGCGTACTACCTCGTGATGATCGCGGTCGGGCTCGTGTTCACGACGCGGCGGCTGCGCAGTCTCTTCCTCGACTGAGTCGCGCACCGGTCGAGCTCCTCCCCGACCGCGCCGGTACCCCGGCGGAGCGGCGACACGCCCGGGCCGTGCGCCGGCGACGGCGAGGCTCCCCGGCGGCGCGGATGTGCCGCGGTACGCTCGCGCGGAGGGGATCCGCCCCGCCGTGAGGAGTGCAACGGATGAGTGACGCCCAGGGGAAGAACGACCCGGCCACCGGCGAGCCCATCGAGGAGCGCGCCGCCGAGGCCCCCGCCGAGACCCAGGCCCCCGAGACCCAGGCCCCCGAGGCGCCGGTCACCGAGACCAGGGCCGCCGAGGCGCCGGTCGCGGAGGCGCCGGTGGACGAGCGCCCCTCCGCCCTCGCGGACGCGATCGGCGAGGACCCCGACGTGACGGGCGAGGGCGCGCGGCCCGCGGCCGCCGAGCAGGCGGAGCCCGCCGCGTCGCAGGCCGAGCCCGTCGCCGAGCAGGGGCCGGCGGCCGAGGCGCCCTCGGAGCCGGTCGCCGAGGCGCCCACGCGCTCCGCGCGCCGTTCCGCCGGCGAGCCGGACGCGCCGTCCGACCCCGTCGAGCCCGCGCCCGCGCGTGCCGGTGCCGCCGAGCCGGCCGCGGCCGAGCCGACCGACGCCGAGCCGGCCGCGCGGCCCGCTCCCGACTACGCCGCCCTCGCCGCCGAGCTCGACGCACTCGACGCGCGTCACGGCACCGAGGGCGCCGAGCCGGCGCCGCGTCGCGAGGCCGGCACCGCGTCGTCGGGCAGCCCGTGGTTCGAGCGGGCCGACGAGACGCAGACGTTCCGGGCCACCGAGCCCGAGGGCGCGCCGGCGGTCACCGCGAGCGAGCCCGCCGCCGAGACGGTCGCCGCGCCCGCGCCGCAGCCCGTGTTCGTCGAGGCCCCCGAGCCGCCGACCAAGCGCGGCAACCGCGGCGCCGCCGGGCTGATCGGACTGCTGGCGGCGGTCGTGTTCGCCGTCCTCTACTTCGCGGCCGTGGCCGGCTACACGGCCCTCACCGACGGCTTCGCCTCGGTGGACGAGCTGTCGACGTTCGCGCTCGAGACCGTCGCGTCGGTGACGTTCTGGATCCCGGTGGTCGCGTTCTTCCTGGGCTTCTGGCTGCTCGGGGCGATCGTCAACCGCGCCCGCTGGGGCGCGTGGGTGCTGCTCGGGTTCTTCGTCGCCGTCCTCACCTACGCGGCGCAGGTGTTCGCGCCCGTGATCGCGGGGCCGTTCTGGATGATCACGCCGAGCGAGGCGGCCGACGTGGTGCAGGAGGGCGTGCTCGCGCCGCTGGCGATCGCGGCGTTCGTGATCGCGCGCGAGGTGACGATCTGGTTCGGTGCGTGGGCGGCCAGGCGCGGGGCCAAGATGAACCGGCTCAACGCCGAGGCGCAGGAGGAGTACGAGCGGACGCTCGAGGCCGGCCCGTCCGCCTGACCTCCGCTCGCCGCCTCTCCGCCCCGTCCCAGGAAACCTCCCGGGGCGGGGCGGAGACTTGTGACATGGCGGACGCGCGGAGCGGGGGCGGAGCGGGCCCGCTGCTGCTCGCTCTCGCCGCCGTCTCGTACGGCGCGCTCGTGATCTGCGCGACGGGATTCGCGGCGCTGCTCACCGACACCGACGTCCTTCCCGTGCCCGGTCTCGGCCCGGTGCCCGGCGTGCTCGCCGTGCTCGTCTCGGTGCTGGCGTTCGCGGGCACGCTGTGGCCGGTCGTGCGGCTGGAGCGCCCCGCCTTCACGGGCGCGGTGCCCGTGGCGCTCGCGGCGGCGCTGTCGCACCTGGTGGCGCTGTGGCTGCTCGCGCTCGCGTTCGGCGCGGGCGCCGCGGCGGCGACCGCCGCGGTGGGCGGCGCCGTGACGGGATGGGCCTCGGTCACCTTCCTGCTCGCCGCGGCCGTGGCCGCGTGGGGAGCGATCGCGTTCCGCCGCACCGAGGCGCGCCCGCCGCGCTGGCCGTGGGAGCGCGAGGCCGACGACGAGTAGCGCGGGCGGGGCGCGCGGGCGATCGAGGCGGCGGAATCTCGGGGAATCGCGGGATCGCGCCTACTCTGGGACCGTGGAGCGTTCGCTCGAGACCCAGGTGAGCCAGGCGGTCGACGCCTGGCTGCGGTGGCTGCCGCGCTGGGAGCCGGCGACGCACCGCGGCAGGGTCGCCCCGTGCCGCCGCTGCCTGGGGTCGCCCGTGCTGTCGGCGGCGGGCCTCGGATCGGACGTGCCGCACGGCGTGCAGCACGGGCTGTCGACGCGCATCAAGACGATCGTCGACCGGGCCGTGGCCGAGTACACGTCGCGCAACCTGCCCCTGCTGCAGACCGAGCTCGATCAGCAGGCCGCCCGCAACCGCGCGCGCAGCTACCGCCCCGCCGAGGGCCTCGAGCCCGAGTTCGAGGGGCTCCCGCTCGATCCGGATCCCGTTCCCGGCGCGCCGTTCCTCTTCACGATCGAGGGGCTCGCGAACGAGGCCGAGCAGGAGGTGCCGAGCCTGCCCCCGCTCAGCGAGGAGGCCAAGGCCGCGCTGCGGCAGGAGGTCGGACTCGCCGACGAGTACGCCAACCTCGTGGGGCGCGAGGTGTGCGGGCTGCTGCTGCAGCACCGGCTGCGCATCCAGGCCGGCGTGGCGGAGTTCGTCGAGCCGCAGATCGAGGCGATGCTCGCGGACCTCACGAAGTCGCTCGACGCTCCGCTGGACCCCCGCGATTTCGCCTGAGCGAGCGGAGCGAGCCGCCCCGGGAACGCGGGGAGACCAGGGGATCGGCGGTGGCGGGGACACGCCCGGCGCGTTGCTACGATGGTCGAGCGCTGCCCGCCCTGCTCGGCGGGCCGCGGATCACGCACGCCGCCACGGGGGAGGACGATTGGCTGAGCGTCTGCCGGCCCAGCCGCCCGTGCTGCCGGGCCTGAACTACGTGCGCCCGCTCGGGTCCGGTGGCTTCGCCGACGTCTACCTCTACGGCCAGGACATGCCGCGCCGCGAGGTCGCCGTCAAGGTGCTGCCGGATTCGCTGCACACCTCCGAGCTCGTGCGCATGTTCAACTCCGAGATCGACGTGCTCGCGCGCCTGGCCACGCACCCGTCGATCGTCACGATCTACGACGCGGGCCTCGCGCCTGACGGCCGGCCGTACATCTCCATGGAGTACTGCCCCGCCTCGTACGCCAAGCGCTACCGCCACGAGCGGATCCCCGTGCCGGAGGTGCTCGAGGTCGCCGTGAAGACCGCCAGCGCCCTCGAGACCGCCCACCGCACGGGCGTGATCCACCGCGACATCAAGCCGAGCAACATCCTCGTCACGGCGTTCGGCTCGCCCGTGCTCGCCGATTTCGGCATCTCGGCCTCGCTCACCGCCGCGGCGCGCGAGAGCATGGCGCTGTCGGTGCCGTGGTCGGCCCCCGAGGTCGTGCTGGAGCAGAGCAACGGCACGATCGCGAGCGAGGTGTGGGGGCTCGGCGCCACGATCTACTCCCTGCTGGCCGGGCGCAGCCCGTTCGAGCACGCGGAGCGCTCCGAGAACTCGCGCGAGCAGCTCACGCGGCGCATCGCGCGGGCGAAGTACGTCCCCGTCGGCCGCGACGACCTGCCCGTCGGCCTCGAGGCCGTGCTGCAGCGCGCCATGAGCCGCGAGCCCGGCCGCCGGCAGCCGAGCGCGCTGCAGTTCGCCGAGGAGATCCGCGTGGTGCAGGCCGGGGCGCGCCTCATCCCGACCCCGCTCGAGGTGCGCGTGGACGAGTACCACCCGTCGGCGCCGCTGGACCTCGAGGACGACGGGGCGCGCTGGGCGCCGCGGCCGAACGTGGCCTACCCGTCCACGCGGAAGTACCAGCCGCGGGCGCCGCAGCACCGCGACGAGGACGACACGTTCACGGCGCCCTCGCGCCGCCGCCGTCGCACGTGGCCGTGGCTGCTCGTCGGCGGCGTCGCCCTCATGGCGCTGGGCGCCGCGGCCGCCGTGTGGTTCGGGACGGTGATCTGACATGCGCCGCGCGCTCTGGGGCTGGATCACCGCGGGGGTCGTCACCGCGCTGATCGTGACGCTCGCCGTCGTGTGGCCGGGGCTCGACGCCCAGCGCACGCCGAGCACCGAGCCGGGCGTGTGGGCGCTGCAGACGGGCGAGAACGTGCGCTACGCGCGCATCAACACCGAGGTCCTCGAGCTCGACACCGTGCGGACCGTCTCGAACCCGTCCGGCATCGTCCAGTCCGAGCGGGGCGCGTTCCTCTTCGCGGAGAGCGACTCGCGGCTGCTCGAGATCGACACGGCGATGCCGATCGACTACGACGACGAGGCGCAGGCGACCGCCGACCGCACCCCCGGCGGCACCGTCGCGGTGGCGACGGCCGGCGAGTACGTGGCCTACCTCACCGACACCGGCACGGTGTTCGCCGGCGTGCTCGGCGAGGCCACGCTGCTCATCGAGCCGCACCCGGCCGAGGAGGACGAGTCGGAGGAGGGATCCGACGACGAGGGCTCCACCGCGCCGTCGTGGACGGCCGACGCGATCGCGATCGACGACGCGGGCGTGCTGTACGCCTACACCGCCGACGACTCGATCGTGACGCGCTACGACGTCGCGCAGCGGCGGCTCCTCGGCGAGGACGCCGCGCCGAGCGGGCTGACGAGCGAGGGACTCGAGCTGACCGCGGTCGACGGCACGTGGTTCCTCGTGGACGCGACGAGCGGTGAGATCTGGCGGCGCGGCCAGGCCGACGCCTTCCAGCCGGGCCTGGGCGGCGTCGTGGTGGCGGGCACGGCCACGGCGCGCGGGGAGTCGGCGTACCTCGCCGACGACCTCGGCCTCGTCGAGCTGCCCAAGGGCGGCGGGCCCCGCCGTGTGTTCGACGCGCCGGGCGGCGCACCGGCCGCGCCGCGGGTGTTCAACGGCGACGTGTACGCGGCCTGGCTCGACATCGCGGGCGGCACGATGTGGCGCATGCCCGTGTCGGGCGGGTCGGGCGGGTCGGACGGCACGCAGATCTCGCTGGACTACGGGGGGCTCGAGCTGCCGGAGGAGCGCGAGCCCGTCTTCACGTCGTCGGGGTCGCGCATGATCCTGAACGAGACGCGATCCGGCTGGGTGTGGACGATGCCGGACGGCACGCTCGTGCCGTCCAGCCAGGAGTGGGAGCCGGAGGACGATCTCGAGGAGGAGACCGTCGAGACGCAGGAGCAGGCCGAGGTCGTGACCGACCCGCGGCCGCCCGTGGCGGAGGACGACGCCTTCGGCGTGCGCCCTGGCACGCTCGTGAGCCTGCCGGTCATGCTGAACGACCACGATCCCAACCAGGACGTGCTCACGATCATGGAGGGCTCCGTCTCGGGGCTGCCCGCGGAGTTCGGGCGGCTCGCGATCACCGACGACGGCGGGCGGATCACCGTGGACGTCGCACCGGATGCGACCGGATCGGCGACCTTCCAGTACCAGGTGATCGACGGCACGCAGGAGGGCGGCAGGGCGTCGGAGCCCGCCACCGTCACCCTCACCGTGAGCGAGGGCAACCGCGCGCCCGTCTGGTGCGGCGTGGAGGGGTGCCTGGCCGAGTGGCCGAGCCCCGAGCTGGCGCCGGGCGGCACGGTCACCGTCCCCGTTCTCGACGGCTGGGTCGACCCCGACGGCGACCCGGTCGTCCTGCTCGACGTCGCGAACCCCTCGGGCGAGGGCGCGGCGTCGGTGACGCCCGACGGCGACGTCGTCTACCAGCACAGCAACTCGTCGAGCGGATCGAGCACGGTCGAGCTGCACGTCACGGTCGCGGACACGCAGGGCGCCCAGACCACGCGCTCGCTCGCCGTGAAGGTCGACCCGAACCCGCAGCTGCACGCCGAGTCGTTCGCCGTGCTCGACTCCGTCGGCACCATCGCGGTCGACGTCGAGCCGCACGTCACGGGCACCGAGGGGCGCCTCTCCGTGGAGTCGGCGCGCGTGCTCGACAACGCCGACGCGACGGCCGTGCCCTCGGCGTTCGGCATCGGGTTCGACTTCACGGCCGACGAGGAGGGCATCTATCTCGTCCGCTACACCGTGACCGACGGCATGAGCTCGGCCGAGGCGACGGCGCGCATCACGCTGCTGCCCGAGGACGCGCCCGCGCAGCTCTCGGCAGCTCCCGTCACCGCGTTCGTGCATCAGGGCGCGGACGTCACGATCGACGTCATGCCGACGGTCACCAACCCCACGCGCCGCGTGCTCATGCTCAGCGAGCCGCAGGTGTCGCCCGCCGACGGCGCGACGCTGCAGGTCGACGTGGTCGGCCAGAGCGCGCTGCGGCTCACGGGGACCACGGCCGACGGCGAGGCGGGACTGCTCGGCACGGTGCGGTACACCGTGAGCGACGGCACGCTCGACGACGGCGCGCAGGTGGCGGGGGAGGCGAGCGTCTTCCTGCTCCCGCCGGCGTCCGATCTCTCGCCGATCGCCGTCGACGACTCGGTCGTCGTGCGCGCCGGCGCGCAGATCGACATCCCCGTGCTCGACAACGACGTGGCGCCGGCCGGTCGCTCGCTCATGCTCGACCCGTCGGCCGTGCAGTCGTCGACGGATCGCGCGCTCGCCTTCGCCGCCGGCTCGGTGATCCGCTACCTCGCGCCGAAGGAACCGGGCGACTACCGCATCGACTACTCCGTCTACGCCGCCGGCGCGCCCTCGCTCGCCGACTCCGCGGCGGTGACGGTCCGCGTCGTCGGCGAGGAGGAGAACCGGCCGCCGCAGCCGCACCGGCTCGAGGGCCGCGTGCTCGCCGGACAGAGCGTGGAGATCCCGCTGCAGCGCTTCGGCGCCGATCCGGATGGCGACACGGTGGAGCTGGATCGCATCCTCACCCAGCCCGATGTCGGCTCGGCGTCGATCTCGGCCGACGGCGAGTCGATCGTGTACCGGAGCGCGCCCGGCTCCTTCGGGCAGGTCTCGTTCACGTACCAGGTGGTCGACGGCCAGGGGCTGCCGGGGACGGGCCGCGTGCGCGTGGGCGTCATGGACGCCGAGGCCGACCCGCGACCCGTGCTGTACACCGACTACGTGCAGGTGCAGGGCGCCGAGGACGCCGAGGTGACGGTGACCCCGCTCGCGAACGACATCGACCCGCTCGGCGGCGAGCTGAGCCTCGAGAACGTCGTGCCGGACGTGCCCGCCACGCTCTCGGACGGCACGGAGAACCCGCGCCACGTCGAGCTGATGGACCGGCTGAGCGTGGAGGGCGACACCGTGCGGGTGCGGCCGGGGGCCGAGTTCGGCACGATCTCGTACCTGTACGACGTCGAGACCTCGGGCGGCAACTCCGCCCGCGGTCGGATCGTCGTGTACGTCACGCGCGAGCGCGTGCCCGACTACCCGGTCGTGAGCGACACGCGCCTCACGCTCGAGACGCGCGACCGCTTCGAGAACGGCGTCGACGTGGTCGACGGATCGGTGGCGTGGAGCGGCGGCTCGGTCGACGACCTCGAGCTGGCGCTGTGGGGCGAGCAGGAGGGCGCCGAGGTCTCGGGCAACCGCATCTCCGGCGAGCTCACGCCCGAGGCCCGCGTGATCCCGTTCCAGCTCACGGGCCAGAGCACGAGCGGCGACGACGTCGCGGGCTACGGCTTCCTGCGCGTGCCGGGTGATCGCGCCGCGCTGGCCGAGAAGGCCGACGCGCCGCCGATCGAGGTGCAGGAGGGCGAGTCGGTCGAGTTCGACATGCGCGACCGGGTCGCCACGCCGCGCGGGCGCACCCTCGAGGTCGGCAGCGAGGTGGCCACGAGCGGCGCCCGCACGGCCGCCACCTGCAGCGTGCGCGGATCGGTCATCACGTACGCCGCCGGCGACGGCGCGCCCTGGAGCGACGCCTGCGCCGTGCCGGTGCGACTCGACGGCGACGAGGCCTGGACGGTGCTCTCGGTCGGCATCCGCGTCATCCCGAACGCCCCGCAGCCCGACCTGAAGGCCGCGGCCGTGACCGTGTCGCCGGGCGACACGGCGACGTTCGACCTGCAGCAGATGGTCACGTGGCCGGGCGGCCGCGTGGGCGACCCCGTGAGCTTCGGCTTCGAGTTCGGCGGATCCGCGCTGTCGGCGAGTGCGTCCGGCAGCATCGTGACCGTCACGGCGCACGACACCGCGCGCCCGGGCACGCAGGAGCGCGCCACCGTGACGAGCACGAGCCACGACGACGTCTCGCCCGCCTCGCTCACGTTCACGGTGGGCGACGCGCCGTCGCAGCTGCCGCGCGGCGGCACGGCCGAGCAGCTGTGCCGCACGACGCAGGGCGGGTCGTGCGACATCCAGGTGGTCGGCATCCCCGGCGAGACGAACCCGCTGCCCGGCACGCCGCTGCGCCTCATGTCGGTGCAGTCCTCGCAGGCGTGCGCGGGCGTGTCGTTCTCGGTCGCGTCCGACACGCACGTGCGCGCGTCGTGGGCACCCGGCACCCCCGGCGCCACGTGCCGCGCCCGCTTCGCCGTGGAGGACGCGCAGGGCCGCGTCTCGGGCGGCGAGGCGATGGGCACCGTGCTCCTCGACCTGCACGGCCTGCCGAACACCCCGGGTGGCGTGAACCAGATCGGGTACGACGACGGCCAGGTCATGCTGCGGGTCGACCCGGGCACCTCGCGCGCGGCGTACCCCGCCCTGCAGGGCTTCCGCGTGACGTGGAACGGCCAGGAGGTCGCGACGTGCTCGGCCGACGGCGCCTGCCCGGTCATCAACGCGCCCAACGGCGAGCAGCGCGACTACGTGGTGCGCGCGTTCAACTCCACGGGCGAGTCGGAGGGCTCGGTCCAGACGAGGGCCTGGGCGTTCCGCCCGCCGGCCGCGCCGCGCGACGTGCAGTGGCGGCCCGTCCAGACGGACGACGGGCGTGGCCACCTCGTCAACATTGATGTGACGGTCGCCGAGCCGCAGCAGACGGGCTCACTTGAGATCTGGAGCGCCGCCACTAACGAGATCACCCCGGTCGACGTGCGTGGCAGGTCTCGCGTGCGCATTGACAGCTTCAATGTCGGGTCGAACGACCTAACTGATATCACAATCACGCCTGTCTCGATCCACAACATTCCCGCGGGGCTGTCGGGCGTGAAGACCGGCGAGTCGGTCAGCATCAAGATGCACGGCGTCGGGGCGCCGACCGATCTGCGCATCACAAGCGCGAGCTCCGAGAACGTGGGCAACGGTCAGGCGCGCATCGATGTGGAAGCGTGGGCTGGCGCCGGCAGCTCCGCAGCGGGCACGAGCGTCGAGTACGGATTTGCGCTAGACGGGCAGCGTTGTTTCCCGAGCTCGTCGTCTCCGAGGGCGTCGTTCACGGTGCAGGATGGCCGCGAGTACGTTGTTCAGGCCTGCGCGCAGACGCGATACAACGACGACATCTACGGCTATGCCGGCCTTGTCAAGTCGCAACCCGTTCGAGCCGTTCAGAATCTACCCAAGCCGAAAGGCGCGACGTTCTATGTGAATCGCGACCCATCGCTCACGGTCGAGGGCGTGACCGCGACAGCTAGCTGGAGCATCAGCCCGGACAGCTTGGAGGGTCCCACTAGCGAGAAACCCCACGAGAATCACTACGTGTTTTCGACGGGTTGGGAGCACCGGTACGGAGCGGACCCCGACATTGGGGTGCGCTGGGAACACGACTGGTGGCCCGGTGTCTACTCGGAGTGGGGCGATGTTACTCCTCGCGGCAACTCGGCCCCGTATCAGGTGCGGGCACAGGTCAGTGTGCAAGGCAGCTGTGTGGGCGGGCAGCAGGCTCCCTCGCTGAGGGAGTCCTACGCCGGAGAAGGCCTCAGAAACAGCACGCTCACCGTTGGCAATGCGACGCCTCGTTATGAACGCTGGGATGAAGGCTGGTTCGGTGGCCGTTGGGAGACGATCCGCGCTGACGAGCCGGGAGTCGTGCCCCCTAATGCGGAGCGGGTCGTGTTCACCCCGACTCTCAGCTGGGACGGTGGGTCGTATGACATCCGCGGGACAGGCAGGAACGACATTGAACTGACCCTCTCCTGCACCCCGACCCAGACCACGCCGCCCGAGGACGAGACCGGCGGAGACACCGGCGGCGAACCCCCGACCCCGTGAGCACCACCCGAGAAGAAGGACACGCATGACGATCACGCAGGAGCAGGCGACCTGGTTCGCCCAGACGTTCTCGCAGCTCGCCGACAACGTCGAGCGGTCCGTGCTGGGCAAGCGCCACGTCGTGGAGCTGGTGCTCACGGCGATGCTGAGCGACGGCCACGTGCTGCTCGAGGACGTGCCGGGCACCGGCAAGACCTCGCTCGCGCGGGCGCTGGGGCAGACGGTGAGCGGCACGAACACGCGCATCCAGTTCACCCCCGACCTGCTGCCCGGCGACATCACGGGCATGACGGTGTACGACCAGAAGACGGGCGAGTTCGACTTCCACCCCGGCCCGATCTTCGCGAACATCGTGCTCGCCGACGAGATCAACCGCGCCTCGCCCAAGACGCAGTCGGCGCTGCTCGAGGTGATGGAGGAGGGCAAGGTCACGGTCGACGGCATCACCCGCCCCGTCGGCGAGCCGTTCCTCGTCATCGCCACGCAGAACCCCGTGGAGCAGGCGGGCACGTACCGCCTGCCCGAGGCGCAGCTGGACCGCTTCCTCATGAAGACGTCGCTCGGCTACCCCGACCACGCCGCCACCGTGCGCATCATCGGCGGCGCCGCGACGGCGACGGCCGACCTCGCGGCGATCATCGCGCCGCAGGCGATGGTGGGCATGGCGGCGCTGGCCCGCACGGTGTACGTCGACGCGCTCGTGCTCGACTACATCGTGCGCGTGGTCGAGGCCACGCGCACGGCCGAGCAGGTGCGCCTGGGCGTCAGCATCCGCGGCGCGCTCGCGCTCACGCGCGCGGCCCGCACGCGCGCCGCCTCGCAGGGCCGCACCTACGCGGTGCCCGACGACGTCAAGGCGCTCGCCGGCCCGGTGCTCGCGCACCGCCTCATCCTGCAGCCCGAGGCCGAGTTCGACGGCGTCACGGCCGAGGCCGTGATCGGCCAGGTGCTGCTCTCGGTGGCGCCGCCGGTGGACCAGCCCGCGGCCTGATCCCGAGCACATGGCACAGACCCGCAGCCGCACCCGCGCCCCCTCGTCGACCGCCTCGCGCACGTCGACGAGCTGGGGCCGCACGCGCACGCGCACGATCGGCCGCACGACCGCGACGACGAGGGGCCGGTCCAACCCGATCGTCACCGCCGTGTCGTGGTCGGCGGTGAGCGCGCGCCGCGCGGGGGCCGTGCTGCGCAGCGCGCGCGACTGGTGCCTCGAGGTCATCACGCCGGCCGGATGGCTCGTCGTCGTCGCGGCCCTCGCCGGCACGGCGGTCGGCTGGGCGCTGGGCTGGGTCGAGTGGCTCGTCGCCGGCCTCGCCGGCGTCGCCCTCATCGTCGTGACGGTGCCCTTCCTGTTCGGCAGCCGCGCGCACGACGTGAGCGTGAAGGTCGATCGCGACCGCGTGGTGGCGGGCGGCTCGGCCTCGGCCGAGGTGATCGTGCGCAACTCGGGAGCGCGCGCGACGCTGCCAGGCCGCATCGAGCTGCCCGTCGGCGACGGCCTCATCGAGGTGGACGTGCCGTTCCTGCGCGCCGGCCACGAGTCGACGCAGAACCTCGAGATCCCCACGCCGCGCCGCGGCATCATCCAGATCGGTCCCGCCGTCGAGGTCCGCTCGGATCCCGTCGGCCTGTTCCGCCGCGAGCGGGCGTGGGAGGACCGGCACGAGCTGTACGTGCATCCCCGCATCGAGGTGGTGCCCACGACGAGCGCCGGTCTCATCCGCGACCTCGAGGGTCAGCCGTCGCGGCGCATCGTCGACTCCGACATCTCGTTCCACGCCATCCGCGAGTACGTGCCGGGCGACAGCCGCCGGCATGTGCACTGGAAGTCGACGGCGAAGACGGGCCGGCTCATGGTGCGCCAGTACGAGGAGACGCTGCGCTCGCGCACGGCCGTGATCCTCAGCGTCGACCCCGCCGACTACCTCGACGCCGACGAGTTCGAGCTGGCCGTGAGCGCCGCCGCCTCGCTCGGCGTGCGCGTGCTGCACGACGGCCGCGACCTCGAGGTCGTCACCGGCGTGGAGCTGCCGCCCGTTGTACCGCGCGGCATGACGCTCGTGGAGCGGATCCCGGCGGTCAGCCCGCGCACGATGCTCGACGGCTTCTCGGGCGTCGACGCCCGCCCGCGCGCGACGCCCGTCGAGCAGATCGGCGACGTCGTCGCGGAGGACGACGAGGCCGTCTCGCTCGCCTTCCTCGTGGTCGGATCCGTCATGCCGCTGCGGCGCCTGCAGCGCGCGGCGCTCGCGTTCCGCGCCGACACGGCCGTGATCGCCGTGCTGTGCGACGAGCACGCCCGCCCGCGCGTGCAGGGCGTGACGGGCCTCACCACCGTCACGATCGCCGCGATCCAAGATCTCGGCGGCCTCCTCGTGAAGGGCGGGCAGTCGTGAGCGCCGGCCCCGGGGCGCCCCAGGCGCCGGGCGCGGTCACGTGGGGCGGCGCCGACCGCTCCCTCGGCGGCCGGATGCGCGAGCTGGCCTCGGCCGAGAGCGTCGCGGCGCTCGCCTGGCTCACCGCGATGACGGCGCTGGCGGGCTTCGCCGCCTGGCCGATCTACGAGGGCGGCGCGTACCTCGCCGTCGTCGCCGTCGGCTTCGTCGTCGCGCTCGCCCTCGCCGTGGCCGCCCGCGCGTGGCGCCTGCCGGGCTGGGTCACGGCCCTCGCGGCCGTCGGCGCGGTGATCGCCCTCGGCGTGGCCTTCGCCGTGCCCGGCCGGTGGGCTTCGCCCACGCCGTTCCCCGGCGTGCTCACCGACGCCGTGCAGGGCGCGGTGCTGGGCTGGAAGGACCTGCTCACCGTCGAGCTGCCCGTCGCCGAGTACCGCAACCTGCTCATGCCCGCCGTCGTCGTGTTCGTCGTCGGGCCGCTGCTGGCCGCGCTCGCCGCGCTCGCCGGCCGGGCGGGAATGGCTGTCGCCGCGGCGGTCGGCACCGCCTCGTTCGGCCTGCTGTTCGGCCACACCGTCGCGAGCCCGCCGCTGCCGCTCGGCACGATCACGGTGCCCGCCCCGCGCGAGCTCGCCCTCGGCCTGCTCGCTCTCCTGCTGTCGGTGGCGTGGCTGTCGTGGCGGGCGGGCAGCGCGCGCCGCCGTGCCCTGTCGCAGGCCGCCGAGCGCAGCGGGGTGCGGCTGCGCAGGCGCTCGCCGTGGAGCGCTGTCCGGCGCATCGCCGTGACCGCCGCCCTCGTCGCCCTCGCGTTCGGCACCGCCGGCGTCGCCGCGCCCGCGGCCGTCGAGAGCCGCGAGCGGATGGTGCCGCGCGCGGGGACCGGTCCGGAGCTGGCGATGCGCGAGGCGGTGAGCCCGCTCTCGGAATACCGCGCGGTGTTCGCCGACGGGGCGTACGAGCAGGAGCTGTTCCGCGTCACCGGATCGGAGCTGCCCGAGCGCATCCGGATCGCCTCGCTCACCTCGTACGACGGCGAGACGTACCGCGCGCTCGATCCCCAGTCCGAGGCGGACGACGACCTGTTCGTCCGCGTGCCCTCGTGGGGCGCCGCCGGCGGCACGAGCGCGCGGATCGAGGTCGGCGCGCTCCACGGCATCTGGCTCCCCACCTTCGGCGAGGTCTCGCGGATCGAGTTCGAGGGGGAGCGCGCCTCGACGCTGGCCGACGGGCTGTACTACAGCAAGGCGTCGGCGGGCGCCGTGCAGACGGCCCGCATCGAGCAGGGCACCGCGTACACGGTCGTGGCGCAGGAGTCGTGGGCGCCGCTGGCCGAGCTGACGTCGCCGCGGCGCAGCTCCGCCGTGCCGATCCCCGACTCGGTGGCCACGTGGGTGGAGCGCAACGACATCACGGCCGACGGCGCCGGGCTCGAGAATGCGGTGAGCCTGCTGCGCGAGCGCGGCTACCTCAGCCACGCCCTGCGCCTGGACGAGGACGCGGACCAGCCGCAGTGGATGGCCGACCTCGGCGACGGGTACCGGTTCCGCCCCAGCGAGTCCGGGCACTCGCTGGCCCGCATCGACGCGCTCTTCAACGACCTCATCGAGGCCGAGTCGACCCTGCGCGAGTCCACCGCCGCGGCGGTGGGCGACGACGAGCAGTTCGCGGTGGCCGCGTCGCTCGTGGCGCAGCAGCTCGGCTACCCCACCCGCGTGGTCGTCGGCACCCGCCTGCAGGCCGAGGAGGGGCTGCCGGCGTGCGAGGAGGGCGTGTGCCGGGGCGCCGATCTGGCCGTGTGGCTCGAGGTGCAGGGCGCGTCGGGCGCGTGGGCGGCGATCGATGCCACGCCGCAGTGGGAGGAGCAGCTCGACATCGAGGAGCAGCAGCTCCAGGATCCGAAGGTGCCGACGCAGGTGCGCCCCGACGATGCGAGCGAGATCCAGCCTCCCGATCCGATGCAGCAGAGGGCGCAGGACAGCGACGAGCAGGATCGCGGCGCGGGCGACGAGGCGCTCTGGGCCGTCGCGCGCGGGGTGGGCATCGGCCTGCTCGCGGCGCTGCTGGCGCTCGGGCCGTTCCTCGTCGTGATCATCGCGAAGGCGGTGCGGCGCTCCGGTCGCCGGGCCGCAGCCGCGCCGGTGCAGCGCATCGAGGGCGGCTGGGAGGAGTACGTCGACACCGCCGTGGACCACGGGCTGCCGGGGCAGGGCGCGCGCACGCGCTCCGAGCTGGCGGCGCTGTACGCCACGCCGAACGCCGGCGCGCTCGCCGCCGTCGCCGACCGCGCGGTGTTCTCGCGCGGCGACATCGCCCCGGACGAGGCCGACCGGTTCTGGCAGATCGTGCACGAGGAGCGCAAGGCGCTCGGCGCCGGCAGGTCGTGGTGGGCCCGGCTGCTCGCCGCGGTCTCGCTGCGGTCGTTCTTCGGCGGGACGGGCAGTTCTCCCCGTGGCGGCGCCGGGCGCGGCGACGTAGCGTGAGCCTCGGGGTACGGGAGGTCGGAATGGGCGACGTCACGCCGTGGGTCATCGCGGCGGTTCCGCTTGTGCTCATCGCGCTCGTCTGGTTCTGCGCCGCGCTCGCCCAGCTGTTCGAGAAGGCCGGAGAGGCCGGATGGCAGGCGTGGGTGCCGGTGCGCGGCGCGGCCGTCTTCCTGCGGCTGGGCGGCTTCCGCGCGTGGTGGCTGCTGCTCGCGCTCGTGCCCGTGCTGGGGTGGATCGCCCTCGCGGTGCTGGCCGCCGTCTCGGCCCACCGCATCGGCCGCGTGCTCGGCTACGGCCCCGGCATGACGGTGCTCGCCGTGCTCGTGCCCCCCGTGTGGCTGAGCATCGCGGGCTGGGGCGCCGCCCGGTACGCGGGGAGCGAGCATCCCGCTGTGCGGCGCCTGCGCGCGGGTGTGGCCTCGCGCCGCCGCTCCGCCGAGCCGGACGGGCCGTGGCCGTTCGGCGACACCCCGTCGGGCGTGCGCGTCGGCGCGCCGAGGCCCGGTGCGGTCGCGCCCTCCTCCGGACCGGGCGCCGCGCCGCGCCCCGTCCCGAGCGCCTCACACGCGATGCCGGTCGCCGCGCCGCCCGCGCCGGTCGCCGCGCCACCGGTGCCGGTCGCCGCGCCTCCGGCGCCGGTTGCCGCCGCGCCCGCGCCCTCGGTGCGCGCGCTGTCCCTCGTCGCTCCGGGGTTCGCGCCGCGCCCGCCCGAGCGCGAGCCGCTGCGTCCCGCCTCGTCGTTCGCCGGCCGCGCGGCCCCGCCCGACGACACCCCGCGCGAGACCACCGCGGGCGATGTGCTGCCGCGAGACGTCGTGCGGCCGGCGATGCGCTCCGGATCGCGGGATCCCGAGGTTCCCGCGGCCATCTGGGCTCGGCTGGAGGGGCGCTCGCCTTCCGATCGCGCCCCCGCGAAGGCCGCCCCCGCCGACGCCGCGCCGCTCCCGCCGCGCCCCCCGATCCCCGCGGCGCGGTCCGCCGCACCCGCGTCCAACCTCGTGGCGCTGCCGCCGCGCCCGCCGCTGCCCGCGCCCGCCGGCGAGCCCCTCACGGTCGAGGCGATGCTGCACGCCGACACCACGGAGCGCGGCGTGCGGTTCCGCCTCGTCCTCGACGGCGGTGAGACGATCGACCTGAACCGCAGCGTCGTGATCGTGGGACGCAATCCGGCGTCCGATCCCGAGTACCCGGAGGCGCAGCTCGTGCGCCTGCAGGACGGCACGCGCACGCTGTCGAAGACGCACGCGCGCATCGAGCGGCGCGAGGACGGATGGATCGTGGTGGACCTGGGCTCGACGAACGGCGTGTTCGTCGTCGACATCGACGGCAGCGAGTACGACACGACCCCGGGCGCGCCCGCCCGCGTGCCGGAGCGTCTCGTGCTGGGCACCGTCGAGCTGCGCGTGGCGGGGGCGGCGTGAGCGCGCGCGACGAGCGGCCGGACGACGGCGCGGACGAGCAGACGCGGCTGGTGCGCCGGCCCGCGGAGCCGGAGGCGGGCGTGGATGAGGCGACGCGGGTGGTGACGCGCGGGCCCGTGGCGGCGGAGCCGGGCGTGGATGAGGCGGCGCGGGTGGTGACGCGCGGGCCCGTGGCGGCGGATCCGGGCGTCGACGACGCGACCCGCATGGTGCCGAGGCGCGACGCCGAGCCGGTCGCGGAGTCGCCGGCGGACGATGCGACGCGGGTGGTGGCCCGCGGCACCGCGGAGTCGCCGGTGGACGATGCGACGCGGGTCGTCGCGCGCCGCGATCCCGCCGCCGACGAGACCCGCGCCGCGCGCCGGCGCCGGGCGCTCGCGCAGGGCGGCGACGCGCCGCAGGAGCCGATCGCCCCGCCGCAGGAGCCGGTCGACGACGTGACGCGACTCGTCCGAAGGGATCCGCGCCCCGCGGGGGCCGAGCCCGCCGCGGCGCCGGTCGCCCCGCCGCAGGAGCCGGTCGACGATGCCACGCGGCTCGTGCAGAGGGCCCCGCGCCCGGCCGTCGAGCCCGACGCGGCGACCGCGCCCGAGGGGCTCGACGAGGCCACGCGCATGGTGGCCAGGCGCACCGCCGACCACCCGCTGCCCGCCGACGATCCGCTGCCCGACGAGGGCACGCGCATCGTGGTGAAGGGCGCGCCTGCCGACGAGGCGACGCGGATCGTGCGGCGGCCGCCGGAGGACGAGGCCACGCGCCTCACGCGTCCGTCGCCGCGACGCGACGACGACGGCGAGCCGGTGGTGCCCCCGTCGCCGCACCGCGAGTCGGTGCGGGTGCCGGACGCCGCATCCGCCGACGACACCCGCCTGCTCGTGCGGCCCGCGGGCGCGGGGGAGCACACGGCCTTCGAGGCGCCCACGACGTGGGCCACGCGCCCCACGCCCGGGGTGATCGCGCCCGAGTGGGCGCCCGTGCCCGAGCTCGACCTGCGCGACGAGGCCGCCGATCCCTCGCGCATGATCGAGGACGTGCCGGCGCCGCTGCGCGCGAGCGGCTGGGATCGCGACGTCGCCACCGTCCGCGACATCGACGCCGATGCGCAGCTGCGCGCGGCCCGGCGCGTGCGCCGCCGCCGCGCCTCGATCGTGGTGAGCGCCATGGCGATCGTCGTCGCGGCGTCGGCCGCGGGCCTCGCGGCGCTGATCGCCACCCTCTGAGGCGGCGGGCCCGCGTGCGGGCCGCCGGCGGCGATCGATTACGCTCGGTGCGGCGCATGTGCGCGGGGTGAGGGGAGAGCCGATGATCGCTCGACGCGCGACGGGTGCCGCCGCGGCGGCCGTGCTGACGCTCGCCCTGGCGTGCCTCTCCGTGCCGGCCGCGGCGGTCGCGCCGGGCTCATCCGCGCCGTCCGCGCCCGTCGCCACTGCGGCCCCCGGCCCGACGGCCCCGTCGGCGAGCGGCGCGGAGGAGGCCCCCGCCGGAGCCGCCGATCCGGACGCCGGCGTCGGCCCCGCGGAGGCGCCGGGTGCCGGTGACGCGGATCGTGCCGTCCCCTCCGATCCGGGCGCCGCCGATCCGGGCGCCGCCGATCCGGGCCGCGCGGCTCCGGCCACGGACGCCGGCGCTGCCGAGGCGACGCCGTCCGCCCCCGACGCGGGCGACGCAGGGCCCGCGGGTGCCGACGCGCTCGCGTCGTCGCTGCTCGCCGCCGATCCCGCCGTGCACGCCGTGGTCCCCGACGGCGCCGGCGGCACGATCGTCTTCGCCACGGCCGCCGAGCTCGCGGCGCACACCCGGGCCGTCATCGAGAGCGAGGGCCTCGCGCTGAGCGACATCGGCGCGCCGCTGCGCGCCGAGGCGGCGGGGGACGTGGTCGGCGGCGCCGGCTACGCGCTCGAGCTGGCCGGCGGAAGCCTGGCGTGCTCCATCGGCTTCAGCGCGTGGACGCCCGAGGGCGGCGACGCCGTGATCACCGCCGGGCACTGCGCCGGCGGGGTCGCGGGGCAGGACGCCTGGCTCACGCGCCCCTCGCAGGACGGGGGCGCGACCTACGAGCGGTGGCTTCCGCTCGGCACGGTCGCGTTCGCGCAGTTCGGCCTGCCGGGCGATCCGGCGGGGCGGACCGGAGCGCTCGACAGCATCGACATCGCCGCGATCGACGTGGACCCCGCCGCGGGGCTCACGCTCCGCCCCGCCGTGACCGACTGGACCACGGCCGCCGCCGACGATCTCGCGGCGTCCGCCACGCCGATCGCGCGCATCGGGCAGGCGCACGACGGGCTCGCCGTCGCGAAGAGCGGGCGCACGACGGGCGTGACGACCGGCACGGTGCAGGGCGGGATCGGCTGGGCGCGGGTCGGCTCGTCGATCGTGCACGGATTCATGACGACCCTCCCCGCCGGCGACGGCGACTCCGGCGGCGCCGTCTACGCCGGCGACGCCGCGCTCGGCGTGGTCTCGGGCGGCAACACCGAGTACACGTGGGTGGCCGACCTCGGCAACGCGCTGGAGCAGACCGGCGGGTACACGCTGTGGCTCGACCTGGCCGAGCCGACGGTGTCCGCACCCGCCGACCTGGGCGCCGTGCCCGCCGGATCCGCGCTGACGGGCACCGCGCACCCGGGCGCGATGCTGCGGATCGAGTTCGCCGCCGCCGAGACGGCCGCGGGCGGGCCGGCGCCGGCAGTGCAGGAGGTGCCCGTGGGCGCCGACGGCGCCTGGAGCTGGATGGCCCCGAGCGAGCCGGGCAGCTACACGCTGCGGCTCACCTCGCGCGACGGCTACAACGCGTCGGACCCGACGGAGGTGCGCATCGCCGTCTACGCCGCGGCGGAGGTGGCCGCGCTCGACGACTGCACGCCGGGGGAGGACTGCCTGGCCACCACGGGCGCCGCCGTGACGGGCCCGCTGGCCGCCGCCGGAGCGCTCTTCGCGCTCGCCGTGCCGCTGCTGTGGGCCTCCCGCCGCCGCGCCGCCCGATGAAGCGGAGTTGCTCTGGTCGCTTCATCTTCGTTCGCTGACGCTCACTTCGTTCAGCAACCGTGGGGTCACCGGCCGGTCGCACTCATCGGTGCTGAACGGAGCGGCGAAGCCGCGGAGATGAAGCGACCACCCCAACCGCTCAGCAACCGATGGGGTCCCACCGGGCCGGTTGCTGAACGGAGCGGCGAAGCCGCGGAGATGAAGCGACCACCGCAACCCGCGGCAATCGGCCCAGGCGGCGCCCCGTAGGCTGAAGGCGTTTCACGACGAAGGGACGAGGATGACCCTGGCAGGAAAGACCATTCTGATGTCGGGCGGGAGCCGAGGCATCGGCCTCGCGATCGCGCTGCGCGCCGCGCGCGACGGAGCCAACGTGGCGCTGCTCGCGAAGACCGACCAGCCGCACCCGAAGCTCGAGGGCACCGTGCACACGGCGGCCGAGCGGATCCGCGAGGCGGGCGGGCAGGCGCTGCCGATCGTCGGCGACGTGCGCAACGACGACGACATCGCCGAGGCGGTGCTGAAGACCCAGGGCGAGTTCGGCGGCATCGACATCGTCGTGAACAACGCCTCGGTGCTCGACCTGTCGCGCACGCTCGACGTCACGGCGAAGAAGTACGACCTCATGCAGGACGTGAACGTGCGCGGCACCTTCATGCTCTCGCGGGCCGCGCTGCCGATCCTGAAGGAGGCGCCGAACCCGCACATCCTGTCGCTGTCGCCGCCGCTCACGCTCACGCCGCGGTGGCTCGGCGCCCACACGGCGTACACGATGGCGAAGTACGGCATGACGATGGCCACGCTCGGCATCGCCGCGGAGTTCGCGCCCGACGGCGTGGCGGCGAACTGCCTGTGGCCCCGCACGACGATCGCCACCGCGGCCGTGCAGTACGGGCTGGGCGGTGACCGGATGATGGCGGCCAGCCGCACGCCCGAGATCTACGCGGACGCGGCGCACGAGGTGCTCACCCGCCCCGCGCGGGAGTACACGGGTCAGACGCTCATCGTCGAGGACGTGCTGGAGGCCGCCGGCGTCACCGACTTCTCGGGCTATGCGGCCGTGCCCGGCACGCCCGACGAGGCGCTGTTCCCCGACATCTTCCTCGACTGACGAGGCGGATCAGGCGCCGACCCGCCCGCGTTTGCCCTTATCACGTCGGGGCGCGTACCATGGTGAAGTGCGTGTTTCCGCGCGCCCTCGTGTCGTGTCTCGGCACAGCGAGACGGGCGGAGCGTCGCACAGGGACAGGACTGCGAACAGTCCACCCCCACGGCATACCCACCATCACGATTCCTCCGGTCATCCGGTGTCTCGGTGGGTCTGCGTGAAACTCACGCGCTGTCACCGTGCAGCACTGAAACAGGAGAGAACGTGCCAACCATTCAGCAGTTGGTTCGCAAGGGCCGCAAGCCGAAGGTCACCAAGACCAAGGCTCCCGCGCTCAAGGCGAACCCGCAGCAGGCGGGTGTCTGCACCCGCGTCTACACGACCACGCCCAAGAAGCCGAACTCGGCCATGCGCAAGGTCGCCCGTGTCAAGCTCCGCAACGGCACCGAGGTCACCGCCTACATCCCCGGTGAGGGCCACAACCTGCAGGAGCACTCGCTCGTGCTCGTCCGCGGTGGTCGTGTGAAGGACCTCCCCGGTGTCCGCTACAAGATCGTCCGCGGTGCGCTCGACACCCAGGCCGTCAAGAACCGTAAGCAGGCTCGCAGCCGCTACGGCGCGAAGAAGGGCTGAGACCAATGCCTCGTAAGGGACCCGCCCCGAAGCGCCCCGTCGTCAACGACCCGGTCTACGGCGCACCCATCGTCACGCAGCTCGTGAACAAGATCCTCGTCGACGGCAAGAAGTCGATCGCCGAGGCCATCGTCTACAACGCCCTCCGCGGCGTCGAGGCGAAGAACGGCCAGGACGCCGTCGCCACGCTCAAGAAGGCGCTCGACAACGTCCGCCCCACCCTCGAGGTCCGCAGCCGCCGCGTCGGCGGCTCGACCTACCAGGTGCCGGTCGAGGTCAAGCCGCACCGCGCGAACACCCTCGCGCTGCGCTGGCTCGTGAGCTACGCCAAGGGCCGTCGCGAGAAGACGATGACCGAGCGTCTGATGAACGAGATCCTCGACGCCTCCAACGGCCTCGGCGCCGCCGTGAAGCGCCGCGAGGACACGCACAAGATGGCCGAGTCGAACAAGGCCTTCGCGCACTACCGCTGGTAACCAGCTATTCACGCCGGTTCCGGATGATCGGAACGTCGGTCATCCGGAACCGGCTCTCAGATTCACCTGCGACAACGTAAGGAAACGCCCGTGGCACAGGAAGTGCTCACCGACCTCAAGAAGGTCCGCAACATCGGCATCATGGCGCACATCGATGCCGGCAAGACGACGACGACCGAGCGCATCCTGTTCTACACGGGCGTCAACCACAAGATCGGCGAGACCCACGACGGTGGCGCGACGACCGACTGGATGGAGCAGGAGCAGGAGCGTGGCATCACGATCACGTCCGCTGCTGTGACGTGCTTCTGGGACAAGAACCAGATCAACATCATCGACACGCCCGGCCACGTGGACTTCACGGTCGAGGTCGAGCGCTCGCTTCGCGTGCTCGACGGCGCCGTCGCGGTCTTCGACGGCAAGGAGGGTGTGGAGCCGCAGTCGGAGACGGTGTGGCGCCAGGCCGACAAGTACAACGTGCCCCGCATCTGCTTCGTCAACAAGATGGACAAGCTGGGCGCCGACTTCTACTTCACGGTCGACACCATCATCAACCGCCTGAAGGCGACGCCGCTGGTCCTCCAGCTGCCGATCGGCGCCGAGAACGACTTCGTCGGCGTGATCGACCTCGTCGAGATGAACGCCAAGGTGTGGCCCGGCGACGCCAAGGGCGACGTGACCATGGGCGCCAAGTACGAGACGACCGAGATCCCGGCCGACCTGGCCGACAAGGCCGCGGAGTACCGCACCAAGCTGCTCGAGGCCGTCGCCGAGACCGACGACGCGCTGCTCGAGAAGTACTTCGGTGGCGAGGAGCTCACGATCGACGAGATCAAGAGCGGCATCCGCAAGCTCACGATCGCGGGCGACGCGTACCCCGTGCTCTGCGGCTCGGCGTTCAAGAACCGCGGCGTGCAGCCCATGCTCGACGCGGTCGTCGACTACCTCCCCTCGCCCCTGGACGTGCCCGCCATCGAGGCGCACGACCCGAAGGACGAGGAGAAGATCATCGAGCGTCACGCGAGCGCCGAGGAGCCCTTCGCGGCCCTCGCGTTCAAGGTCGTCTCGCACCCCTTCTTCGGCCGCCTCACCTACATCCGCGTGTACTCGGGTCACCTCGACTCGGGCGCCCAGGTCGTGAACTCGACCAAGGGCAAGAAGGAGCGCATCGGGAAGATCTTCCAGATGCACGCCAACAAGGAGAACCCGGTCGACTCGGTCACCGCCGGTCACATCTACGCGGTGATCGGCCTCAAGGACACGACCACGGGCGACACGCTCTCGAACCCCGACCACCAGGTCGTGCTCGAGTCGATGACGTTCCCGGAGCCGGTCATCGAGGTCGCGATCGAGCCCAAGACGAAGGCCGACCAGGAGAAGCTGGGTCTCGCGATCCAGAAGCTCGCGGAGGAGGACCCGACGTTCCGCGTCGAGAACAACCCCGAGACCGGTCAGACCACAGTCAAGGGCATGGGCGAGCTGCACCTCGACATCCTCGTGGACCGCATGAAGCGCGAGTTCAAGGTCGAGGCGAACGTCGGCAAGCCGCAGGTCGCGTACCGCGAGACGATCCGCAAGGTCGTCGAGCGCCACGACTACACCCACAAGAAGCAGACGGGTGGATCGGGTCAGTTCGCCAAGATCCAGTTCAAGCTGGAGCCCCTCGAGGTCACGGCGGACAAGACCTACGAGTTCGTCAACGAGGTCACCGGTGGGCGCATCCCGCGCGAGTACATCGAGCCGACCAACCAGGGCTTCCAGGACGCCATGAACGTCGGCGTGCTCGCCGGCTACCCCATGGTGGGTGTGAAGGCCACCCTGGTCGACGGCGCCTCGCACGACGTCGACTCGTCGGAGATGGCGTTCAAGATCGCCGGTTCGATGGGCTTCAAGGAGGCCGTCCGCAAGGCGAACCCGGTCCTCCTCGAGCCGCTCATGGCCGTCGAGGTCCGCACGCCCGAGGAGTACATGGGCGACGTCATCGGCGACCTGAACTCGCGCCGCGGTCAGGTGCAGTCGATGGAGGACGCCCAGGGCGTCAAGGTCGTCAAGGCCCTCGTGCCGCTGTCGAGCATGTTCGGCTACATCGGCGACCTGCGCTCGAAGACCTCGGGCCGCGCCGTCTACTCGATGGAGTTCGACAGCTACGCCGAGGTCCCCAAGGCCGTGGCCGACGAGATCATCCAGAAGGGCAAGGGCGAGTAACGCGCCCGAGCCCCCACGGTTCGGCGGGGCCGCGCACGCCGCGGCCCCGCCACCCAAAACTTCACACAGAATCTCTCTACTAGACTGAGAACCATCCCCGTTGCAGGCCGGTCGCAAACCGGTGCCCGGCGCTGTGACAACGACCGTCCTGAGGAGGACCCAGTGGCTAAGGCCAAGTTCGAGCGGACCAAGCCGCACGTGAACATCGGAACGATCGGTCACGTCGACCACGGCAAGACGACGCTCACCGCCGCGATCTCGAAGGTGCTCGCGGACAAGTACCCGTCGGACGTGAACGTCGTGCGCGACTTCGGCTCGATCGACTCGGCCCCCGAGGAGCGTCAGCGCGGCATCACGATCAACATCTCGCACGTCGAGTACGAGACGCCCAAGCGCCACTACGCGCACGTCGACGCCCCGGGTCACGCCGACTACATCAAGAACATGATCACGGGTGCCGCGCAGATGGACGGCGCGATCCTCGTGGTCGCGGCGACCGACGGTCCCATGGCTCAGACGCGTGAGCACGTGCTGCTCGCCAAGCAGGTCGGCGTGCCCTACCTGCTCGTCGCGCTGAACAAGGCCGACATGGTCGACGACGAGGAGATCCTGGAGCTCGTCGAGCTCGAGGTGCGCGAGCTGCTCTCGTCGCAGGACTTCGACGGCGACAACGCTCCCGTCGTGCGCGTCTCGGGCCTGAAGGCTCTCGAGGGCGACGAGAAGTGGACGCAGTCGATCCTCGACCTGATGGACGCGGTCGACGAGAACATCCCCGACCCCGTGCGTGACAAGGACAAGCCGTTCCTCATGCCGATCGAGGACGTCTTCACCATCACCGGCCGTGGCACGGTCGTGACGGGTCGCGCCGAGCGCGGCACGCTCGCGATCAACTCCGAGGTCGAGATCGTCGGCATCCGCCCGACGCAGAAGACCACGGTCACGGGTATCGAGATGTTCCACAAGCAGCTCGACGAGGCCTGGGCCGGCGAGAACTGCGGTCTGCTGCTCCGCGGCCTCAAGCGCGAGGACGTCGAGCGCGGCCAGGTCGTCGTGAAGCCGGGTTCGGTCACGCCGCACACGAACTTCGAGGGCACCGCGTACATCCTCTCGAAGGACGAGGGTGGCCGTCACAACCCCTTCTACACGAACTACCGCCCGCAGTTCTACTTCCGCACCACGGACGTCACCGGCGTCATCACGCTGCCCGAGGGCACCGAGATGGTCATGCCCGGCGACACCACGGACATGACGGTCGAGCTCATCCAGCCGATCGCCATGGAGGAGGGCCTCGGCTTCGCGATCCGTGAGGGTGGCCGCACCGTCGGCGCCGGCACGGTGACCAAGATCATCAAGTAAGCACCGCTTACACGCAGGCGGGGTCGCACCTTCGGGTGCGGCCCCGCTTTCGCGTTCCCGGGCGGCCGTGCGTGCGCTCGGGAGCGACGGGCCGCCGTGCGTGGCCGGCGGGCGGGCTCGCGGAGGCGGGGATCAGCGGAACAGCGCGACGACGTCGGGCTCTCGGGCCAGCTCGTCGCCGATGGCGGCGGCGCCGGGCCCCGTGAGGTGCGTGGAGTCGTACATCATGAGGTCGGCGAGGTCCCCGCTCGCCGACGGCCGGCACTCGCCCGCCGAGCACATCGCGTCCCAGCGCTCCAGGTACCGGCCGCCGGCCGCCTCGGTCACCCGGGCGTACGCGTCGTCGACGTCGTGCTCGATCCTGAGCTCGTCGTGCAGCACGCGCCCGAGGTTGTCGGCGCTGTTGTGGCGCAGCACGATCTGCCACACCGGGTCGCGGAACTGCGGTCCCGCGCCCAGCACGACGACCTCGGGGCCCAGGTCGCTCAGCCACGCCACGGTCCGGCCGAATCGCTCCTCGGCGCCGGGATCGAGCCGCATCGCCACGACGATCACGTCGAGCTCGGGCGCCATCCGCTCGAGCTCCGCGAAGCGCTCGTCGTTCAGCTCGGGGCACTGCTCATAGACGTAGTCCGACTCGGGCATCTCGCGCAGGGGCGGGCAGCCCGGGTGCGAGGCGATGAGGAAGTTCGCCTCGGGTGCGATGCGCGCCACGACGTTGAGCCCGTCGGGCCCGAAGGAGTCCCCGATGACGAGCACGTTCCGCCGGCCGTCCTGTGGCTCGCCGCACACCGGCCCGTCATGCCCGCGGCACAGCTCGCGCGACAGGGCGAACCGCCCGTCGTCGACCTCCTCGCTCGTGAGGGCGGCGACCGGGCGCACGTCGGGCGCGTACACGGCGGGCGACGAGGCGTACCCCGCGGTGCCGAGACCGGCTCCGGCCACGACCACGGCGACGCCGAGCACCGGCGCCGCGAGCCGGCCGAACCGGCGCCACGCGGCCGCGGCGCTCTCGCGCGCGCCCGTGCCGTGCACGCGCAGGGGGCGCTCGATGAAGCGGTACATCGCCTCCGCGAGCAGCACCATGAGGGCGAGCAGGCCCAGGGTCAGCGGCAGCGTCACCCGCTCGGTGAGGTCGCGGGCGTAGACGAGCACGGGCCAGTGCACCAGATAGAGGCTGTACGAGCGCAGCCCGATGTAGCGCATCACGCGGTTGCTGAGGGCGCCGTCGAGGATCGCCGGGCGCCGGGCCGCGATCACGAGCGCGGTGCCGACGGTGGGCACGAGCGCCGCGAGCCCGGGGAAGTCGGTGCCCGCCTCGTCGAAGGCGAGCACGGCCCACGCGATGAGCGCGATCCCCACCAGCCAGGCGCCGGCCCGCGCGACGGTCACCGCGCGTGTGGGCCGCCACTCCACGCGATCCAGCCACACGCACATCGCGCCGAGCGCGAACTCGAAGGTGCGGAACGGCGTGAGGTAGAACGCCGCGGCCGCCCACTCATCCGTCGCCCACGCCGTGACGGCGACCGAGACGACGGTGAGGGCGGCGAGGATCGGCAGGGCGAAGCGCCGCAGCCTGGTGGCCACGAGCGCGACGAGAAGGAGCGGCCACACCAGGTAGAACTGCTCCTCGGCGCTGAGCGACCACATGTGCAGCAGCGGCTGGTTCTCGGACTCGGGCGCCCAGTAGCCGGATCGCAGCCAGAAGTGGATGTTCGCCACCGAGACCGCCGACGCCGCGGCGGACTGCGCGATCTCGGCGATCCGGAACGGCGGCAGGAGGACCGCGGCGGCGACGGTCGTGAGGACCGCCGTCGCGAGGGCCGCCGGGAGCAGCCGCCGCACGCGCCGCAGATAGAACTCCACGAACGAGAACGAGCCGCGCCGCGTGCCGTCGACCACCTGCCGGGTGATCAGGTAGCCGGAGATCACGAAGAAGACGTCGACGCCGACGTACCCGCCGGGCAACGCCGTCGCGCCGGCGTGGAACAGCACGACCGCCCCGACCGCGATCGCACGCAGCCCCTCGATGTCGGGCCGGTAGCCCGATGCCTGCCGTGCGTCTGTGGCCATCGCCCCGGTCGTCGTCAGCCCGCGCTCGCGCCGGTCGCCGTCAGCCGCGTCCCATCCCGGTGTACGTCCAGCCCGCCGCGCGCCACGCCTCGGGATCGAGCACGTTCCGCCCGTCGAACACGAACGGCCGCGTCACCTTCGCCGCGGTCTCGGCGGGGTCGAGGGACCGGAACTGCTGCCACTCCGTGACGACCGCCACGGCCTCCGCGCCCTGCAGCGCCGCGTCGAGCGAGTCGGCGTAGGCCAGCTGCGGGTGCATCCGCCTCGCGTTGTCCATCGCCTCCGGGTCGTACGAGACGACCTCGGCGCCGAGGCCCTTGAGGCGCACGGCCACGTCGAGAGCGGGCGAGTCGCGGATGTCGTCGCTGTCCGGCTTGAAGGCCAGGCCGAGCACCGCCACGCGGCGGCCGTAGACGATGCCGCCGAACGACTCGACCACCAGGTCCACCATCCGCTGGCGGCGGCGCAGGTTGATCTGGTCGACGTGCTTCAGGAAGGCCAGCGACTCGCCTCGGCCGAGTTCCTCGGCGCGCGCGGTGAACGCACGGATGTCCTTGGGGAGGCACCCTCCGCCGAACCCGATGCCGGCGTTGAGGAAGCGGCGCCCGATGCGGGCGTCGTGCCCGATGGCGTCGGCCAGCTGCGTCACATCCGCGCCCACGACCTCCGCGATCTCGGCCATGGCGTTGATGAACGAGATCTTCGTGGCCAGGAACGAGTTCGCCGCCACCTTCACGAGCTCCGACGTCGCGTAGTCGGTGACGAGCCGCGGGGTGCCGCGCTCGACGATCGGCGCGTAGACCTCGTCGAGGATCGCCGTGTCGGCCTCGCCGGTCTGTGCGGACACGCCGTACACGAGCCGGTCGGGACTCACCGTGTCCTGCACGGCGAGCCCCTCGCGCAGGAACTCGGGGTTCCAGATCAGATGCGCGCCCGTGTCGGCCAGCTCCGCCGCCGCGGTCGCGGCCGTGCCGACGGGGACCGTCGACTTGCCCACCACGAGGCTGCCGCGCCGCAGGTGGGGCTTGAGAGCGGCGATCGCCGCGTCGACGTAGTGCAGGTCCGCGCCGTTGCCGACCTTGCGCTGCGGCGTGTTCACGGCGATGAAGTGCACGCGCGCCTCGGCGGCATCGGCGATGTCGGACGAGAACGACAGTCGTCCGGAGGTGACCCCCGCCGTGAGCAGCTCGGGCAGGCCCGGCTCGAAGAACGGAGGCTCACCCGCCGCGAGCGCGGCGACCTTGCGCTCGTCGATGTCGATCCCGATGACATCGTGACCCAGCGAGGCCATGGCTGCCGCGTGGACGGCTCCGAGATATCCGCACCCGATGACGGCGAGCTTCATCCGCACCCCTTCCGGCCTGTGTGAGGCACAGTCAGTCATCCCAGGGTGAACGGCTCCTCGCGCCTGAGTGAACGGCAGGTGCCGTGGGCCGGTGCACGGCGCTGGCGGCGGCGGCGCGCGCCTGCCATGCTGAGACGGACGCGCTCTCGGTACGGGCGCGCACAACTCCTGGAGGGGGAACCATGGGTCTCGACGACCTCGTGAACAAGGGCAAGGGCCTGTTCGAGCAGAACAAGGACAAGATCGACGACGCGCTGAAGAGCGAGCAGGCCGAGGGCATCAGCGACAAGGTGCTCGACGGCGTCTCGGATCTCGCGAAGAAGGTCCTCCCGGACTCTGCCGACTCGAAGATCGACGAGGTTCGCGCGAACCTCGACGGCCGCATCGGCAACCAGTAGCGATCCGCCCGAAGCCCCCGGCGCCGACGCCGGGGGCTTCGTCGTGCCAGGGGTGTGGCCGCGCGGCTCGCGAGGAGATCCCGGCTTGAGAGGACGGATAGGGCGGAACGGATCCTCGGGAACGGGGATCCCCTCTCGATCCGGCCCGGCCGGGTGGCGGGGGATCCTCTGGGGCTTCGGCCCGTCTCCACGGCTCGCGAGGAGATCCCGGCTCGAGAGGACGGGTTGGGCGGGATGGATCCTCGGGAACGGGGATCCCCTCTCTATCCGGGTGGGCCGGGTCCCGGCGCTCGAACCGGGCGGCGGCTGGGCCGATCAGGCCGACGGCGCCAGGTGGAGTCCCTGCGCGATGGCGCGGAGGATCACATCGAGCACGCCGGGCCAATCGTCGTTGAGCTGGCCGATGCCCATGCGGATGACGGTGTAGCCGTGCAGGCGCAGGAGCGCATCGTGCCGGATGTCGCGCTCGCGCTGCGCGCCGACGTGATGGCCGCCGTCGAACTGCAGGACGAGGCGCTCGCCGATGAGAAGATCCACGCGGCTTCCGTAGAGCCACACCTGCTGGACGATTCGCACGGGCAACCACCTCAGACGGTGGATGATGATCGTCTCCGGCCCGGAGTCGGCGAACGGCGTCGCGCGATTCAGCAGCTCGCGTGCGGCGGGGCGCCACGGCAATCGCCGCAGGGCCCCGATGTCGATGAGCTGCGCGTGCAGCGCGCCCTCCCATGTCGCGAGCGCCTGCTCTCGAGGCTGGCATTCCGCGACCGCAGCGAGGACGTTCTCGATCGGATCGCTCAGCCGGCCGGGCTGGCGCAGCACGATGGGGCGGCTCCAATGCACGCGCCAACCCGAGGCACGCACGGCTCCCGAGTGCGCGGGCGCGGCGGCGTGCGGCGTGCGATCGCTGCCCGCCCAGATGCCGAGCCGCCTCGCCTGGGTCACGCAGGTGATCACGACGCCCGCCCGCGCGGCGTCGACGAGCATCGGATCCGCCCCGGGCGCGGCGAGCCAGCCTCGTCGGGGCCGCGTAAGCGCGCCGCTCGCGAGGGCGCGGCGGATCGCGTGATCGCCGACGCCCGCTTCGCGCGCATGCCGCGTGAGGGCGACGCCGCCCGCCGATCGCACGAACTCCACCGGATCCATGTCCCGATCCTGCGTCCCGTGGCGCTCCCGGCGGATGTTGTCCACAGGCGGATCGCCGCGCGAGCCGGATCGGCCGCCTGTGAGCGAACCCGACCGAGGGAACCATGAGTCGGGCCGCCTCGGTTCGAGAGGGGATTCCGGTTCCCGAGGGTGTTTCGCATCGGTTCGGTCCTCGGCAACGGGGATCTCCTCCGGAGCGGGGTGCAGCGCCCGGATCGCCCGGCTGGGAGTGGGCTGATCGGGTGGGGGCGGGGGCCGGGGAGCCGCGGAACGACGCGGATCGCGGCGCGACACGCCCGGGTTGCAGGAAAGTCCCGTGCGATGGCAGAATAGACAGGTTCCACATTCCCGCGTGCGCCATGCGCGGCGGGATCACTGTCACGACAGTGCACAGACGGCACGGGATCTCCGGATCCGGGATGCAGGGTTCTGGGCCGCGGGCAGGGAAACGATCACACACCCACTTGCTCGGCTTCTTGCCGCGCGCCCGTGGGACTGACATGTGAACAGAGGCCCGAAGGGTATCCGGAGGGTACGTGCGTCCAATGCCCGTGAGGTACGACGCTGAAGAGAGTGAGAGATAGATGGCGGGACAGAAGATCCGCATTCGCCTGAAGTCGTATGACCACGAGGTCATCGACTCCTCGGCGCGCAAGATCGTCGACACGGTCACGCGCGCGGGCGCCCAGGTCGTGGGCCCCGTGCCCCTTCCGACGGAGAAGAACGTGGTCACCGTGATCCGTTCGCCCCACAAGTACAAGGACAGCCGCGAGCACTTCGAGATGCGCACGCACAAGCGCCTCATCGACATCGTCGACCCCACCCCGAAGGCGGTCGACTCGCTCATGCGTCTGGACCTCCCGGCCGACGTCAACATCGAGATCAAGCTCTGAGGTTCGACATGGCTGACATCAACACGAAGACTTCCAAGGGTCTGCTCGGCAAGAAGCTCGGCATGACCCAGGTGTGGAACGAGAACGGCAAGCTCATCCCCGTCACGGTGATCGAGATCCAGCCGAACGTCGTCACCCAGGTCCGCACGCCCGAGAAGGACGGCTACAACGCCATCCAGATCGCCGCGGGCGCGATCGACCCCCGCAAGGTGAACAAGCCCCTCACGGCCCACTTCGAGGCCGCGGGCGTCACCCCGCGCCGTCACCTCACGGAGATCCGCACCGCCGACGCCGCTGACTACTCACTCGGTCAGGAGCTCACGGTGGACGGGACCTTCGAGGCCGGCCAGCTCGTCGACGTCGTCGGCACGAGCAAGGGCAAGGGCACCGCGGGTGTCATGAAGCGCCACAACTTCAAGGGCGTCGGCGCCTCGCACGGTGCGCACCGCAACCACCGCAAGCCCGGTTCGATCGGCGCCTCGTCGACCCCGAGCCGCGTCTTCAAGGGCATGCGCATGGCCGGCCGTATGGGCCAGGAGCGCGTGACCGTCCTCAACCTCACGGTCCACGCCGTCGACGCCGAGAAGGGTCTGCTGCTCGTCAAGGGCGCCGTCCCCGGCGCGCGCGGCCGCACCGTGTACGTCCGCAACGCTGTGAAGGGGGCCTGAGTTAGATGACTGACTCGACTCTCGCTCTGGACGTCCAGGGCACCGACGGCAAGAAGGCCGGCTCGGTCGAGCTGCCCGCCTCGGTGTTCGACGTCAAGACGAACATCCCGCTCATCCACCAGGTCGTCGTCGCGCAGCTTGCGGCGGCTCGCCAGGGCACGCACTCGACCAAGCGTCGCGGCGAGGTCTCGGGTACCGGCGCCAAGCCGTTCAAGCAGAAGGGCACCGGCCGCTCGCGCCAGGGCTCGATCCGCCAGCCCGAGCACCGCGGCGGTGGCATCGTCCACGGCCCGAAGCCGCGCGACTACTCGCAGCGCACCCCCAAGAAGATGATCGCCGCCGCCCTCGCGGGCGCACTGAGCGACCGTCTGCGCGGCGGCCGCCTGCACGTGGTCGAGTCGTTCGGCACGGAGGCACCCTCGACGAAGGCCGCGGCGAAGTACCTCGCCCAGGTCGCCCCGTCGAAGAAGGTACTTGTCGTGCTCGACCGCTCGGACGACTACGGCTGGCTGAGCGTGCGCAACCTCGAGAACGTGCACGTGCTCACGCCGGACCAGCTCAACGCCTACGACGTGCTCGTCGCCGACGACATCGTCTTCACCAAGGCCGCCTTCGACACGTTCGTCGCGTTCAAGACGGTCGCCACGAAGGAGGTCTCGGCATGACCGCCGTCCAGAAGGACCCGCGTGACATCATCCTGAAGCCGGTGGTGTCGGAGAAGAGCTACGGGCTCATCGACGAGGGCAAGTACACCTTCCTCGTGGACCCCCGTGCGAACAAGACCGAGATCAAGCTCGCGATCGAGAAGATCTTCGATGTCCAGGTCGCCTCGGTGAACACGATCAACCGCGTCGGCAAGGCGCGCCGCACCCGCTTCGGCACCGGCAAGCGCAAGGACACCAAGCGCGCGATCGTCACGCTCAAGTCGGGCACCATCGACATCTTCACGGCCGTCGCCTGACGCCCACGAAGGATTAGAGAGAACGAATATGGCTATTCGCAACTACAAGCCCACGACGCCCGGTCGTCGCGGCTCGTCGGTGGCCGACTTCGCGGAGATCACCCGGTCGACGCCGGAGAAGTCGCTGCTGCGTCCGCTCGCCAAGACGGGCGGCCGCAACAACCAGGGCCGCATCACCACGCGCCACATCGGCGGTGGACACAAGCGCCAGTACCGCGTCATCGACTTCCGTCGTGACGACAAGGACGGCGTCAACGCCAAGGTCGCTCACATCGAGTACGACCCCAACCGCACGGCGCGCATCGCGCTGCTGCACTTCGTCGACGGCACGAAGCGCTACATCCTCGCGCCGAACAAGCTGCAGCAGGGCGACATCGTCGAGTCGGGCCCGAACGCCGACATCAAGCCCGGCAACAACCTGCCGCTGCGCAACATCCCGACCGGTACGGTGATCCACGCGATCGAGCTCCGTCCCGGCGGCGGTGCGAAGATGGCTCGCTCGGCCGGCGCCTCGGTGCGTCTCGTCGCCAAGGACGGCCCCTACGCGCAGCTCCGTCTGCCGTCGGGCGAGGTCCGCAACGTCGACGCGCGCTGCCGCGCCACGATCGGCGAGGTCGGCAACGCCGAGCAGTCGAACATCAACTGGGGCAAGGCCGGCCGCAAGCGCTGGAAGGGCGTCCGCCCGACCGTGCGCGGTGTCGCCATGAACCCGGTCGACCACCCGCACGGTGGTGGTGAGGGCAAGACGTCCGGTGGTCGTCACCCCGTCTCGCCCTGGGGCCAGTCCGAGGGCCGTACCCGTCACGCCAACAAGGAAAGCGACAAGCTCATCGTGCGTCGCCGTACCGCCGGTAAGAAGCGCAAGTAGGAGTCAAGAAGATGCCACGCAGTCTGAAGAAGGGCCCCTTCGTCGACGAGCACCTGCTTCGCAAGGTTGTCTCGCAGAACGAGGCGGGTACCAAGAACGTCATCAAGACCTGGTCGCGTCGCTCGATGATCGTCCCGGCCATGCTGGGTCACACGATCGCCGTGCACGACGGTCGCAAGCACATCCCCGTGTTCGTGACCGAGTCCATGGTCGGCCACAAGCTGGGCGAGTTCTCGCCCACCCGCACCTTCCGCGGCCACGAGAAGGACGACAAGAAGGGCCGTCGCCGCTGACGCGGTGACGCAGAGGAGAAGAAATGGTGGAGTCCATCGCACGCGTGCGACACATCCGCGTGACCCCTCAGAAGGCTCGTCGTGTCGTCGCTCTCATCAAGGGCAAGCAGGCCGAAGAGGCCCTCGCCATCCTGAAGTTCGCGCCGCAGGCGGCGTCGGAGCCGATCTTCAAGCTCGTTGAGTCCGCTATGGCCAACGCGCAGGTGAAGGCCGACCGCGACGGCGAGTACCTGGACCAGCGCGATCTGTACGTTGCGAACGCCTTCGTGGACGAGGGGACGACGCTCAAGCGCTTCCGTCCCCGCGCCCAGGGTCGCGCGTTCCAGATCAAGAAGCGCACGAGCCACATCACGGTCGTGCTCTCGACGCCGGAGGTCGCGGACACGGCCGCTGCCGGCGCTGACAAGAAGGCGAGCAAGTAATGGGCCAGAAGGTCAACCCGTACGGCTTCCGCCTCGGCATCACCACGGACCACGTCTCGCGCTGGTTCTCTGACTCGACCAAGCCGGGTCAGCGGTACGCCGACTACGTGGCCGAGGACATCAAGATCCGCAAGCTCCTCACGACGACGCTCGACCGCGCCGGCGTGAGCAGCATCGAGATCGAGCGCACCCGCGACCGCGTGCGCGTCGACATCCACACCGCGCGTCCGGGCATCGTCATCGGCCGCCGCGGTCAGGAGGCCGAGCGCCTGCGCGGCGAGCTCGAGAAGCTCACCAAGAAGCAGATCCAGCTGAACATCCTCGAGGTGAAGAACCCCGAGGCCGACGCGCAGCTGGTCGCCCAGGGCATCGCCGAGCAGCTGAGCGCCCGCGTGGCGTTCCGCCGCGCGATGCGCAAGGGCCTGCAGGGTGCGCAGCGCGCCGGCGCCAAGGGCGTCCGGATCCAGGTCTCGGGCCGCCTCGGCGGCGCGGAGATGAGCCGCTCGGAGTTCTACCGCGAGGGTCGTGTGCCGCTGCACACGCTGCGCGCAAACATCGACTACGGCTTCTACGAGGCGAAGACCACCTTCGGCCGCATCGGCGTGAAGGTCTGGATCTACAAGGGCGACCTCACCAACAAGGAACTCGCGCGTGAGCAGGCGAACATGAAGCCCGCTCGCGACCGTGGCGGCCGTCGTGGCCCGCGTCGTGACGACGCTGCCCCGAAGGTCGCGGAAGGAGCTTCGGCGTAATGCTCATCCCCCGCAAGGTCAAGTACCGCAAGCAGCACCACCCCAAGCGGGATGGTCAGGCGACCGGCGGCACCAAGGTCTCGTTCGGTGAGTTCGGCATCCAGGCCCTGACGCCCGCGTACGTGACGAACCGTCAGATCGAGGCAGCTCGTATCGCCATGACGCGTCACATCAAGCGCGGCGGCAAGGTGTGGATCAACATCTACCCCGACCGTCCGCTCACGAAGAAGCCCGCCGAGACCCGCATGGGTTCCGGTAAGGGCTCGCCGGAGTGGTGGGTCGCGAACGTCAAGCCGGGTCGCGTCCTCTTCGAGGTCGCGGGCGTCAACGAGCAGCTCGCTCGTGAGGCCCTGACCCGTGCCATTCACAAGCTGCCTCTCAAGGCACGCATCATCAAGCGCGAGGAGGGCGACGCGTAATGGCGATCGGCACCAAGGAGCTCGCCGTCAGCGAGCTCGACACGTTCGAGGACCAGCGCCTCGTCGAGGAGCTGCGCAAGGCCAAGGAGGAGCTGTTCAACCTGCGCTTCCAGTCGGCCACCGGGCAGCTCGAGAGCCACGGTCGCATCCGCGCCGTGAAGCGCGACATCGCGCGGCTCTACACCGTCATCCGCGAGCGCGAGCTGGGCATCCGTGCCACGCCCGCTCCGGTCGAGGCGAAGGCCAAGAAGAGCAAGGCGAAGAAGGCCGCAGAGCCGGCTGTCGCTGAAGGAGAGGCTGAGTGATGGCCACCCAGAAGAAGGCTGGCGCCGAGCACGACGTGCGCGACGCCGACGCCCGCGGCTACCGCAAGTCGGCCCGTGGTTACGTCGTGAGCGACAAGATGGACAAGACGATCGTCGTCGAGGTCGAGGACCGCGTGAAGCACGCGCTCTACGGCAAGGTCATCCGTCGCACGAAGAAGCTCAAGGCGCACGACGAGCAGAACAGCGCCGGCATCGGCGACCTCGTTCTGATCCACGAGACCCGTCCGCTGAGCGCCACGAAGAACTGGCGCCTGGTCGAGATCCTCGAGAAGGCGAAGTAATCCATGATTCAGAATGAATCCCGCCTCAAGGTCGCCGACAACACCGGCGCGAAGGAGCTGCTCACCATCCGCGTGCTCGGCGGTTCGAACCGCCGCTACGCGGGCGTGGGCGACACCATCGTCGCCACCGTCAAGGACGCGATCCCCGGCGGCAACGTGAAGAAGGGCGACGTCGTCAAGGCGGTCGTCGTCCGCACCGTCAAGGAGACGCGTCGTCCCGACGGCTCGTACATCAAGTTCGACGAGAACGCCGCCGTGATCCTGAAGAACGACGGGGAGCCCCGCGGCACCCGCATCTTCGGACCGGTCGGCCGCGAGCTTCGTGACCGCAAGTTCATGAAGATCGTCTCGCTCGCCCCGGAGGTGCTGTAAGCCATGGCGAACATCAAGAAGGGCGACCTGGTCCAGGTCATCACGGGCGCCAAGCAGGACCGCGGCGGCGACCGCGGCAAGCAGGGCAAGGTCCTCGAGGTCATCGACGGCGGCAACCGCATCGTCGTCGAGGGCGTGAACTTCATCACCAAGCACAACCGCGTCGGCCAGACGCAGCGTGGCACCAAGACCGGTGGCATCGAGACCTACGAGGCCCCGATCCACGTGTCGAACGTCGCGCTCGTCGACCCCGAGACCAAGAAGCCGACCCGCGTGGGCTTCCGCCTCGAGGAGCAGGTCAAGGACGGCGTCAAGAAGACTGTTCGCGTTCGCTACGCGAAGAAGTCTGGTAAGGACATCTGACAATGAGCACGGACACCGCTGCGCAGGCTGGCAAGATCCAGCCGCGCCTGAAGCGGGTCTACCGCGAGGAGATCCGCCAGAAGCTGCAGGACGAGTTCGGCTACGCGAACGTCATGCAGACCCCCGGCCTGGTCAAGGTCGTCGTGAACACGGGTGTCGGCGAGGCCGCGCGCGACAGCAAGGTGATCGAGGGCGCCATCCGCGACCTCGAGCAGATCACCGGCCAGAAGCCGTACGTCACGAAGGCCCGCAAGTCGATCGCGCAGTTCAAGCTGCGCGAGGGCCAGGCCATCGGCGCGCACGTCACCCTCCGCGGTGACCGCGCGTGGGAGTTCCTGGACCGCCTGATCTCGCTCGCCCTGCCCCGCATCCGCGACTTCCGCGGCCTCTCGGACGCGCAGTTCGACGGGAACGGCAACTACACCTTCGGTGTGCAGGAGCAGTCGATCTTCCACGAGATCGACCAGGACAAGATCGATCGCGTCCGCGGCTTCGACATCACCATCGTCACCACGGCGAAGACGGACGACGAGGGCCGCGCCCTGCTGCGCCACCTCGGCTTCCCGTTCGTCAACAAGGCGACGCAGGCCGCCTGAGACCTCGGTCTCGGGTAAACCGCTGTGAATGCCGGGCTCCGGTTTTGCCGGGCCCGGCATTCTCGCGGACAATTGAAGATCGCATTTCTCACGTCGTGGAAGGTCGTCTGTCGTGTAACGGCAGCCGAAACCTCATGAACAAAGGAACACTCTTATGACCATGACAGACCCGGTCGCAGACATGCTGACCCGGCTGCGCAACGCGAACTCGGCGCACCACGATTCCGTGACCCTGCCGTCGAGCAAGCTGAAGACGCACATCGCGGAGATCCTCAAGCAGGAGGGTTACATCGCCGCGTGGGAGGAGACCGACGCGCGCGTCGGCAAGAACCTCACGCTCACGCTCAAGTACGGTCCCAACCGCGAGCGCTCCATCGCCGGCATCAAGCGCGTCTCGAAGCCCGGCCTCCGCGTGTACGCCAAGTCGAACGAGCTCCCTCGCGTGCTCGGCGGACTCGGCGTCGCGATCCTGTCCACCTCGTCTGGCCTCCTCACGGACCGCCAGGCCGAGCAGAAGGGCGTGGGTGGGGAAGTCCTCGCCTACGTGTGGTGATCTGACATGTCGCGAATCGGACGTCTTCCCATCGACATCCCCGCCGGCGTCACCGTGACGGTCGACGGGCAGCAGGTGGCCGTCAAGGGCCCGAAGGGCGAGCTCGCCCTCACCGTGGCCAAGCCCATCGAGGTCAAGGTCGAGGAGAACCAGGTTCTCGTCACCCGCCCCGACGACGAGCGCGAGTCGCGCTCGCTGCACGGCCTGACGCGCACCCTGATCAACAACAACATCATCGGCGTGACCGAGGGCTACACGAAGGGCCTCGAGGTCGTCGGCACCGGTTACCGCGTGGCGCAGAAGGGCTCGGCCGTCGAGTTCGCCCTGGGCTTCTCGCACCCCGTGACCGTCGAGCCGCCTGCCGGCATCACGTTCACCGTCGAGGGCAACAACAAGCTCACGGTGAGCGGCATCGACAAGCAGGCCGTGGGCGAGGTCGCCGCCAACATCCGCAAGATCCGCAAGCCCGAGCCCTACAAGGGCAAGGGTGTGCGCTACGCGGGCGAGCAGGTCCGCCGCAAGGCCGGAAAGGCTGGTAAGTAATCATGGCTGTGAAGTCGAAGTCCGTCGCGCGCAAGCGCCGTCACATTCGCCTTCGCAAGAAGGTCGCAGGCACGCCCGTCCGTCCCCGGCTGGTCGTGACCCGTTCGGCGCGTCACGTTTTCGTGCAGCTCGTCGACGACAGCAAGGGCCACACGCTGGCCAGCGCCTCCACCCTCGAGACCGAGCTGCGCTCGCTCGACGGTGACAAGACGGCCAAGGCCCGCAAGGTCGGCGAGCTTCTCGCCGAGCGCGCGAAGTCGGCCGGTATCACCGACGCGGTGTTCGACCGCGGCGGCAACCGCTACGCCGGTCGCGTCGCCGCGATCGCCGAGGGCGCCCGCGAAGGAGGGCTGAACCTGTGAGTGACAACAAGGAGACCCCAGTGACCGCCGATCAGGCAGCGACCGCCGAAGCAGCCGCTCCGGCCGTGGCCGAGCAGGCCGCCGGCACCGAGCCGCGCGACGACCGTCGTGGTGGCCGCGGTGGCCGCGACAACCGTCGTCGTGACAACGACCGCGGTGGCCGCGGCGCCGACAGCCAGTTCCTCGAGCGCGTGGTGACCATCAACCGCGTCTCGAAGGTCGTCAAGGGCGGTCGCCGCTTCAGCTTCACGGCCCTCGTGGTCGTGGGCGACGGCAACGGCGTCGTGGGCGTCGGCTACGGCAAGGCCCGCGAGGTGCCCCTGGCCATCTCGAAGGGCGTCGAGGACGCCAAGCGCAACTTCTTCCGCGTGCCCCGCGTGGGCAGCACCATCCCGCACCCGGTGCAGGGTGAGGCCGCCGCGGGCGTCGTGCTGCTTCGTCCGGCCGCCGCCGGTACCGGTGTCATCGCCGGTGGCCCGGTGCGCGCCGTGCTCGAGTGCGCCGGCATCCACGACGTGCTGTCGAAGTCGCTCGGCTCGTCGAACACGATCAACATCGTGCACGCGACCGTCGAGGCCCTGAAGCAGCTCGAGGAGCCGCGCGCGGTCGCCGCGCGCCGTGGCCTCGACTTCGATCAGGTCGCCCCGGCGCGTCTGGTCCGTGCGGAGGCCGAGGCCGCCGCCGCTGCGAAGGTAGGTGCCTGATGGCTGCGCGTCTGAAGGTGACGCAGATCAAGTCCAAGGTGAGCGAGAAGCAGAACCAGCGCGACACGCTGCGCTCGCTCGGTCTCAAGCGGATCGGCGACTCGGTCGTCCGTCCCGACGACCAGCAGACGCGCGGATACGTCCGCGCGGTCGCTCACCTCGTCCAGGTTGAGGAGATCGACTGATGGCTGAGAACAACTCCGAGCGCGGCAGCGTTCTGAAGGTCCACCACCTCCGTCCCGTCCCGGGCGCCAACACCGCGAAGACCCGCAAGGGTCGCGGTGAGGGCTCGAAGGGCAAGACGGCCGGCCGCGGTACCAAGGGCACGAAGGCCCGCAACACCGTGCGCGTCGGCTTCGAGGGTGGCCAGATGCCGCTGCACATGCGCACCCCGAAGCTGCGCGGGTTCAAGAACCCGTTCCGCGTCGAGTACCAGGTCGTGAACCTGGACAAGCTCGCGGAGCTCTACCCGCAGGGCGGCGACGTGACCGTCGCCGACCTCGTGGCCAAGGGCGCGGTCCGCAAGAACGAGAAGGTCAAGGTTCTCGGGAACGGCGACATCACGGTCGCGCTGAACGTGTCGGTCGACAAGGTCTCCGGCTCGGCAGAGCAGAAGATCGTCGCCGCGGGCGGCAGCGTCAAGTAACGCATCACAGAGGGGTCGGGATCCGGAAGGGTCCCGGCCCCTCTTGCGTTAGGCTGGTGCAGGCTCCGCCGCGGGCGGGGCCGCAAGTTTCCAGGGAGGCAACCCCTTGTTCAGCGCCATCGCGCGGATCTTCCGCACGCCGGATCTGCGGCGGAAGATCGGTTTCACCATCGGGATCATCGTGCTCTACCGGCTCGGTGCCCACGTGCCCGCGCCCTTCGTGCACTTCCCGAACGTCCAGAGCTGCATCGATCAGACGTCGGGCGCCGAGGGCCTGCTCTCCCTGGTCAATCTCTTCTCCGGCGGCGCGCTGCTGCAGCTGTCGATCTTCGCGCTCGGCGTCATGCCGTACATCACCGCGACGATCATCGTGCAGCTGCTGCGCGTGGTCATCCCGCACTTCGAGACCCTCTACAAGGAGGGCCAGTCGGGCCAGGCCAAGCTCACGCAGTACACGCGCTACATCACGATCGCGCTCGCGCTGCTGCAGTCGACCACGCTCGTCACGGTCGCCCGCACGGGGCAGCTGTTCGGCGTCACCGGCATCGCGGAGTGCAACCAGCTTCTCGTGAACGACGTGTGGTGGGCGCAGCTGCTCGTCATCATCTGCATGACGGCCGGCACCGGCCTCATCATGTGGTTCGCCGAGCTCGTCACCGAGCGCGGCGTGGGCAACGGCATGTCGCTGCTCATCTTCACGTCGATCGCCGCGACCTTCCCCGGCGCCATGAGCGCCATCTGGCAGGCGCAGGGCTTCGAGATCTTCCTGCTCGTGCTCGCCGTGGGCGTGCTGCTGATCGGACTCGTGGTGTTCGTCGAGCAGTCGCAGCGCCGCGTGCCCGTGCAGTACGCCAAGCGCATGGTCGGCCGCCGCACGTACGGCGGCACCAACACGTACATCCCGATCAAGGTGAACATGGCGGGCGTCGTGCCGGTCATCTTCGCGTCGTCGCTGCTGTACATCCCGGCCCTCATCGCGCAGTTCAACGCGACGCCCGACGCCGAGGGGAACGTGCCCGAGTGGGTCACGTGGATCAACACGTACTTCACGAACGGCGACCACTGGCTGTACATGCTCGTGTACTTCCTTCTGATCATCGGGTTCACGTACTTCTACGTGGCGATCACGTTCAACCCGGTGGACGTCGCCGACAACATGAAGAAGTACGGCGGGTTCATCCCCGGCATCCGCGCCGGCCGCCCGACCGCCGAGTACCTCGACTTCGTGATCACGCGCATCACGTTCCCCGGCGCGATCTACCTCGGCCTGATCGCGCTCATCCCGCTGATCGCGCTGGCCACCGTGCAGGCGAACCAGAACTTCCCGTTCGGCGGCGCGTCGCTGCTGATCATGGTCGGCGTCGGCCTCGAGACGGTGAAGCAGATCGACGCGCAGCTGCAGCAGCGCCACTACGAAGGACTCCTCCGATGACCACACGACTCCTCATCGTCGGCCCGCAGGGATCGGGCAAGGGCACGCAGGGCGTGCGGATCGCCGAGGCGTTCGGGATCCCCGTGGTCTCGACGGGCGACATCTTCCGCGCGAACATCAAGAACAACACCCCGCTCGGCCAGAAGGTGAAGGCGATCACCGACGCCGGTGACCTCGTGCCGGACGAGGTCACGAGCGAGATCGTGCGCGACCGCCTCGCGCAGGACGACGCGCGCGAGGGCTTCCTGCTCGACGGCTACCCGCGCAACACCGCGCAGGTGGCCCACCTCGACGAGTTCCTGTCGGGCCGCGGCGAGGCGCTCGATGCCGTCATCCTGCTCGACGTGCCCCGCGACGAGAGCCTGAAGCGGCTCACGCTGCGCGCCGAGCAGGAGGGCCGCTCGGACGACACGGCCGAGGTCATCGCGCGGCGCCTGGACATCTACGAGTCGGAGACCGCTCCGATCATCGACCTGTACGAGCCGCGCGGCATCGTGGATCGGATCGACGGCGTGGGCTCGCTCGACGAGATCACGGAGCGCATCTTCGCCGCGCTCGAGGCGCGCGGGCTGGCGCGCACCGCGGCCTGACGTGTTCCGCCGCTCCGCCTACAAGACCCCCGCGCAGCTGCGCGCCATGGTCGAGCCCGGGCTCATCACGCACGCGGCGCTCGAGGCTGTGCGCGCCGCGATCCGCCCCGGCATGACGACGCTCGAGCTCGACGCCGTCGCCGAGGCCGCGATCACCGCGCGCGGGGCGCACTCCAACTTCCAGCTCGTGCCCGGCTACCGGCACACGATCTGCGTGTCGGTGAACGACGAGGTCGTGCACGGCATCCCGGGGGAGCGCGTGCTCGAGCCGGGCGACATCGTCTCGATCGACTGCGGCGCCGAGACGGCCGACGGCTGGAACGGCGACTCCGCCATCACGATCGTGCTGCCCGGCGGCGACCCCGAGGTCGCCGCGCGCCGGCAGGAGCTGAGCGACGTCACCCGCGGATCGATGTGGGCGGGGATCGCCGCGCTCGCGACCGCCCGTCACCTCGGCGAGGTGGGCGCCGCGATCCAGGACCACATCGAGGCGAACCCGCTCTCCACGGGCGCGCCCGCCGGCATCCTGCGCGACTACGTGGGGCACGGCATCGGGCGCAGCATGCACGAGCCGCCCACGCTGTTCCACTACCGCACGCCGCAGGCCGGCGCGCGCGTGAAGCCGGGCCTGGCGATCTGCGTCGAGCCGATGATGACCTCCGGTTCGGAGGCGGTGTTCGTCGAGGACGACGACTGGACCGTGACGACCGAGGACGGCTCGGACGGTGCTCACTGGGAGCACAGCGTCGCCGTGCATGATGGGGGAGTGTGGGTGCTGACCGCGCCCGACGGCGGGGCAGAGGGCCTCGCGCCGTTCGGCATCACCCCCGTGCCCCTCGCCTGAACCCGCGCAAGACCGACGGAGGAACAATGGCCGCTGCCCGCAAGACCAACTGGGTCGCAATCTGGATCTCGGCGGCCGTCGTGGTCGCCATCGCGGTCATCGCGGTGCTCGTCGTGCAGATGAACCGGCAGGCCGTGTCGCTCGCCGAGTCGCCCGCCTCGGCGGTCGTCGACGAGGAGACCGGCGCCATCACGCTCGGCGACGGGCCGAACGTGCTCGAGGAGTACCTCGACTTCATGTGCCCGTTCTGCCAGGAGTACCACGAGGGCTACGGCGAGGAGGTCGCGCAGCTCGTCGAGGACGGCGAGGTGACGCTCAACATCCACCCGATCTCGATTCTGGACCGGTACTCGAACGACACGCAGTACTCCACGCGCTCCGCCGGCGCCGCGTACTGCGTCGCCGAGGCGAATCCGGACGCCGTGTACCCCTTCATCGACGCGCTGTTCCGCGACCAGCCGAGCGAGGGCAGCGACGGGCTGACCGACGAGCAGCTCGCGGCTCTCGCGTCGGAGGTCGGCGCGGGCGAGGCCGAATCGTGCATCGCCGACGGCGAGTACATGGACTACGTCACGAGGATGACGCCCGAGACCCCTGTCGCCCCCGGCGCAGAGGGCATCAGCACCCCGACGATCATCCTGAACGACGAGTTCGTGCGCCTGACCGGCGACCCGCAGGCCGACATCGTCAGCAAGCTGCAGTAGACCCGCGGGGATCGGCGGCACGGGTTTGCCGAAGCCGGGCGGGTGGTCTACCATGGATCTTTGGTGCCTTGCGCCTTTTTTCGGCGTGTCATCCGGCACCGATCCCCAACCACCGCAGACCGGCCGGTCTGCAAGAGAGCGATAGCGAGTTTATGGCTAAAGACGGTGTCATCGAGATCGAGGGCACGGTGTCCGAGGCGCTGCCGAACGCGATGTTCCGCGTGGAGCTGACGAACGGTCACAAGGTGCTCGCCACGATCTCGGGAAAGATGCGGCAGAACTACATCCGCATCATCCCCGAGGACCGCGTGGTCGTGGAGCTCAGCCCCTACGACCTCACCCGCGGCCGCATCGTCTACCGCTACCGCTGAGTCCGGCCGAGAAGTAACGGCCCCGTCCGCGGGGTACGAAGACAGCGACAGGAAGCATCATGAAGGTCAACCCCTCCGTCAAGCCCATCTGCGACCACTGCAAGGTCATCCGCCGCAACGGTCGCGTGATGGTCATCTGCAAGTCGAACCCGCGTCACAAGCAGCGCCAGGGCTGACGCCCCGACGCTGCTCGTGACGAGCCGCTCTGCTTGTCTGGCGGCTAAGGCCGCGAGGCAGCGCCAGGGCTGACGTCCTCCGCCTCGGCGGACCGCAGACTCACAACTCAACACACACCGGCAGGATCAGAACCCGCATCACGCGGGGGACACCTCGGGGCGGAGGCCCGGGCACCGATCCTGCTCCACACCTCCACCGAACAACAGGAGAAGTCGCATGGCACGTCTTGCCGGCGTCGACATCCCGCGCGACAAGCGCGTGGTGATCGCCCTCACGTACATCTACGGCGTGGGCCGTACCCGCTCGAACGAGATTCTCGCTGCCACCGGCATCGACGAGAACGTCCGCGTCAAGGACCTCAGCGACGACCAGCTGGTCGCGCTGCGTGACTACATCGAGGGCAACTACAAGGTCGAGGGTGACCTGCGTCGCGAGGTCGCCGCAGACATCCGCCGCAAGGTCGAGATCGGCTCGTACGAGGGTCTCCGTCACCGTCGCGGCCTTCCCGTGCGCGGTCAGCGCACCAAGACGAACGCGCGTACCCGCAAGGGTCCGAAGCGCACCGTCGCCGGTAAGAAGAAGGCCCGCTAAGCGCGGATTGGCTCAGGAGACTAAATAATGGCTACCCCCAAGACTGCTGCGCGCAAGCCGCGCCGCAAGGAGAAGAAGAACATCGCGCTGGGCCAGGCCCACATCAAGTCGACGTTCAACAACACGATCGTCTCGATCACCGACCCGTCGGGCGCCGTCATCAGCTGGGCGTCGTCGGGTGGCGTGGGCTTCAAGGGCTCGCGCAAGTCGACGCCGTACGCCGCCGGCATGGCCGCGGAGTCGGCCGCCCGCCAGGCGCAGGAGCACGGTGTCAAGAAGGTCGACGTGTTCGTGAAGGGCCCGGGCTCGGGTCGCGAGACCGCGATCCGCTCGCTGCAGGCCGCCGGCCTCGAGGTCGGCTCGATCCAGGACGTGACGCCGCAGGCGCACAACGGCTGCCGTCCGCCGAAGCGCCGCCGCGTCTGACCCGTCGCCCCGGAGCGGTGCGCGCCTTTCGAGGCGCCACCGTTCCGGGGGCTTCGTCGTTCCACCGCGGGCGTCGCGCCCGTCGAGTACAACTCAAGACCTCGAACAACCAAGTGTCATATAGCGGGCACTTGATCGAAAGGAACACATAGTGCTCATCGCACAGCGTCCGACCCTCACCGAGGAGAAGATCTCGGAGTTCCGCAGCCGGTTCGTCATCGAGCCGCTCGAGCCCGGTTTCGGCTACACGATCGGCAACTCGCTGCGTCGCAGCCTGCTCTCGTCCATCCCGGGTGCGGCCGTCACGAGCATCCGCATCGACGGCGTGCTGCACGAGTTCAGCACGATCCCCGGTGTGAAGGAGGATGTCACCGAGATCATCCTCAACATCAAGCAGCTCGTGGTGTCGAGCGAGCGCGACGAGCCGATCACGGCGTACCTGCGCAAGACCGGCGCCGGCGAGGTCACGGCGGCCGACATCTCGGCCCCCGCGGGCGTCGAGGTGCACAACCCCGAGCTGGTCATCGCCACGCTGAACGACACCGCGAAGTTCGAGCTGGAGCTCACGATCGAGCGCGGCCGCGGCTACGTGTCGGCCGTGCAGAACCGCAACGAGTACGCCGAGGCGGGCCAGATCCCGATCGACTCGATCTACTCGCCGGTGCTGAAGGTCGCCTACCGCGTGGACGCCACGCGTGCCGGTGAGCGCACCGACTTCGACAAGCTCGTGCTCGACGTCGAGACCAAGTCGTCGATCGCCCCGCGCGACGCCGTCGCATCGGCCGGCCGCACGCTGGTCGAGCTGTTCGGCCTCGCCCGCGAGCTGAACGTCGAGGCCGAGGGCATCGAGATCGGCCCCGCGCCGGTCGCCGAGGTGCTCTCGAACGAGCTCTCGATGCCGATCGAGGATCTCGACCTGTCGGTCCGCTCGTACAACTGCCTCAAGCGCGAGGGGATCAACACGGTCAGCGAGCTGGTCGCGCTCTCGGAGACGCAGCTCATGAACATCCGCAACTTCGGACAGAAGTCGGTCGACGAGGTGCGCGACAAGCTCACCTCGCTCGGGCTGTCGCTGAAGGACTCGGTGCCCGGCTTCGACGGCGCCAACTTCTACGGCGGCTACGACGACGAGACCGTCTGATCCTCTTCGACTCGACGAAAATCCTGGAGTAACAAGAAATGCCTAAGCCCACCAAGGGTGCCCGCCTCGGCGGCGGCCCCGCCCACGAGCGTCTGATCCTCGCCAACCTCGCGGCGTCGCTCTTCACGCACAAGTCGATCAAGACGACCGAGACGAAGGCCAAGCGCCTGCGTCCGCTCGCCGAGCGCCTCATCACGTTCGCGAAGCGCGGCGACCTGCACGCCCGCCGTCGCGTGCTGTCGGTCATCGGTGACAAGGAAGTCGTGCACGTCCTCTTCACCGAGATCGCGCCGCTGGTCGCCGAGCGTGAGGGCGGCTACACCCGCATCACGAAGGTCGGCAACCGCAAGGGCGACAACGCGCCCATGGCCGTGATCGAGCTCGTGCTCGAGCCGGTCGAGAAGAAGTCGTCGAAGCCCGCCGCGAAGAAGGCCGCTCCCGCCGCGGAGGAGACCCCCGCGGAGGAGACCCCCGCCGAGGAGACCACGGTCGAGGAGACCACCGAGGCTCCGGCCGAGGACACCTCCGCCGAGGCCGGCTCCGAGTCGCCCGAGGAGGGCCAGGCCGCCGAGGAGGCAGCCGAGGACGCCGTCGTCGAGGACGAGGACAAGAAGTCGGAGTGATCCGCTAGGGAAAGCCCCGCACCCGTTTGGGTGCGGGGCTTTTCTTTTCAGAAGCGTCTGCGCCGCTCGGGCACCCGCTGCGCGGGTGCCGCTCGCGTGCTCGCGCCGGCGCTCCCGCGCCGG
>NZ_JBSFPT010000020.1:0-54418 GCF_053588335.1 Microbacterium sp. NPDC003461
CGATCGGAACCCTCGCGAGCAGTCGCGGGCGGTGCATGAGTGACCGGGCGGCGGCGAGCGCGAGCAGAACACAGCAGAGCGCGCCGAGCACGGGAGCGCCGACGCGAGCACGCGAGCGGCACCGCGAAGCGGTGCCCGAGCGGCGCAGACTCAGAAAATCAAGCCAGCGCTTCCCGGCGCCACAGGCGCGCGGCCGTCGTGAGGTCGCCCGCGTAGGTCGACAGGCGCAGGGCGCGCGACGTGAGGGCGCTGGCGCGCTCCGGCTCGCTCGGCTCGTAGTCGTCGGCGAGGTGCGTGGCACCCGAGGCCTGCACGCGGCAGAAGGCGGCCGCCCGCTCGAGCGCTCCGGCGAAGTCGCCCGTGAAGGCGCCGCGCAGGATCGTGTCGATGAGCGCCACGAGCTCGGCCGGGCCCGCCGGCATGGGAGCGCCCGCCACCACCGGATCCGCGGACGCGAGCTCCGTGCGCCCGCGCTCGTAGATCAGCGACGCCGTCTGCGGATCGTCGTGGATCGACAGCTGCAGCAGGTACAGCCGCCACAGCGATCCGGGCAGGGTGCGCGCGGGCGAGCGCGACCACAGCTCCGCGATGTCGTCGATGCCGTGGCGGTCGGTGAACGAGATGAGCCGATCGATGACGCGATCGTCGGCCTCGTGCCGCACGCGCGCGAGCAGCGCCTGCGCGGTGGAGTGCGCCGCGCGCGAGACCTCGGCCGGGTCCTCGGCGGCGAACAGCCGGTCGAACGTCTCCGACGGCCGCTTCACCGGCTTGTGGAACTCGTCGCTGCTCATCCATCCAGGCTACGACCGGCGGGCGCCCCGCGGGGCCGCGTTCACGCGTCGGCGCCGCGCTCGTCGCCCCAGCCCGCCACGAGCGAGCGCCGCCGGGGCAGCTCGTCCGGGCGCTGCGTGGCGATGAACGACACGAGCTTCTCGCGCACGTGGCACCGCAGGTTCCACAGGTCGTCGGCGTTCGCGGCCGTCATCGTCGCGCGCAGCTGCGCGACCCCGCCCACCGCGTCCGACATGATGAGCGCCGCGCTGCGGCGATCCCACTCCGGGGCGGCGTCGAGGATGAGCATGAGCTCGGCGCGCACGGCGTCGACGTCGACCGTGTAGTCGGCCTCGACGAACACCGTGCCGGTGAGGGCGGTCTGGTTGCGCGTCCAGTTCGTGTAGGGCGTGGTCGTGAAGTAGGTCGAGGGCAGCACGAGGCGCCGATCGTCCCAGATCTGCACGACGACGTACGTCAGCGTGATCTCCTCGACCGTGCCGAACTCGCCGCCCACCTCGACCGTGTCGCCCACTTTGAGCGCGTTCGAGAACGCCAGCTGCATGCCGGCGATGAGGTTGCCGAGCGTCGACTGGGCGGCGAGGCCCGCGACGATCGACGCGACGCCGGCCGAGGCGAGCAGCGACGCCCCGAACGTCTCCGCTCCCGGGATCGTCAGCAGCATGGCCGCGACGGTGAGCACGGCGACGACGGCGATGACGAGGCGGCGGATCATCCGGATCTGCGTGCGCCGGCGCCGCGCGGTGAACTCGTCCACCACGACGTGGTCCTGCCGCACCATGGCGCCGTCGACGAGGAAGATGAGCACCTTCGCGATGATCCAGCCGACGACGCCGATCACGCACAGCCGCAGCCCGTACTCCACCCCGCCGGCGAGCGCCTCGAGGTCCTGCGGAATGAAGCGCGGCACCGTCGCCCACAGGCCGAGGACCGCGACGATCCAGAACAGCGGCCGGGTGAAGCGGGCGCGCAGCTCGACGAACACGCGATGCCGGCGCTCGAGCGCGGCCGTCACGCGGCTGAAGACGAAGGCGAGGATCAGCGCAAGCGCGATCGATCCGGCCACCGCGATCCCCACCGCCAGCCAGGACGTCCACGGGTTGGCCGCCACGGTGTCCACGACGTCGTCGAGTTCAGCGTCCATGTCCCCACGGTAACCGCGGCGCCGCCCGCGCTGTCCAGGCGCCGCCCAGGCACCTCGGGCCGGCGCTCAGCCGCGTGGTGCGATCATGGAGGCATGAGGTACACAGGCATCGCGTCGATGAGGATCCGCACCGCCCGCTGACGGCGGCGCCCTCCCACGACCTGCTCCGCCGTCCCGGCATCTGCCGGGCGGTGATCGTCATGCCCCTGGACGACCCTCCCGGCTCCCTGCGAGCGACGGAGAAACCTTGTCCCCTCTTCACCCCGGATCCTCCGGGTCCTTCGAATCCCTTCCCCTCCCCGCCGGCGAGACGGCGCAGATCGTCGTCTCCGGCATCACCCTGATCCGCGGCGGCGACCGCATCCTGGACCAGGCCTCGTTCACCGTGTCGGCACGTTCGCGACTCGCGATCGTCGGCGAGAACGGCCGCGGCAAGACGAGCCTGCTGCACGTGTGCGCCGGCCTGCTCACGCCCGATGCCGGCACGGTGACGCGCGTCGGCACGATCGGGCTCGCCGAGCAGGAGCTCGATGCGGCCGGCGGCGCGATCATCGGCGACATCGTCGATGAGGCGCTGCGCGGCGCCCGCGCGGCACTGCAGGCCCTCGACGCCGCGACGTCGGCTCTCGCCGACGGCGACGACGGAGCGGACGATCGGTACGCCCGCGCGTTGGACGCGGCGATCCGATTCGACGCGTGGGACGCCGACCGCAGGGTCGACGTCGCGCTCGAGTCGCTGAGCGCGTGCACCGACCGGTCGCGCCCCCTCGCTTCGCTCTCGGTCGGCCAGCGGTATCGCGTGCGCCTGGCCTGCCTCCTCGGCGCCGAGCACGATCTGCTGCTGCTGGACGAGCCCACCAACCACCTCGACGCCGACGGGCTCGCCTTCCTCACCGATCGCATCCGCGCCCACCGCGGCGGCGTCGTCCTGGTCAGCCACGACCGGGCGCTGCTGCGCGACACGGCGGCGGAGTTCCTCGACCTCGACCCCAGCCGCGACGGCCGCCCCCGACTGTACGGCGGCGGCTACGACGGGTGGACGGAGGGCCGTCGTCGCGAGCGCGAGCGCTGGGAGCAGGAGCACGCCGACCAGCGGCGGGAGCACGCGCGGCTCGAGGACGCGGTGCGGACGGCCCAGGATCGTCTCGAAACCGGATGGCGCCCACCCAAGGGCACCGGGAAGCACCAGCGCCAGTCCCACGCGCCCGGGGTGGTGCAGGCTCTTCGCCGCGATCAGGAGGCCCTCGAGCGCCATCGGGTCACGGTGCCGCCTCCGCCCGCGGTGCTCGCCTTCCCCGAGCTGCGACCCCGCGCGGGTGTGCTCCTGCGCGCCGCGGACGTCCGCGTCCCGGAACGTCTGGAGCGAGCCGTCGATCTCGAGCTCTCGGCACGCGACCGCGTGCTCGTCGTGGGCCCGAACGGCGCTGGCAAGTCGACGCTCCTCGGCGCGCTGGCGGGCACGATCCCCGCGGACGGCGCGATCAGGAGGACGGGCAGGATCGCCCTCGTCGCGCAGGAGACGTCCCTGCCGGACGAATCCCTGACCGCTCGCGAGGCATATGAACGGCACGTCGGGCGGCTGCTGTCGACCCGCACGATCGCCGAGCGCGACGCCATCGCACTCGGATCGCTGGGGCTGCTTCCGCGCGAGGCACTGCGCACCCCGGTGACGCGCCTGTCGCAGGGGCAGCGACGGCGCCTGGAGCTCGCGCTGCGGCTCGCGGAGCGCCCGGACGTGCTGCTGCTGGACGAGCCGACCAACCATCTCTCGATCGCCCTGGTCGACGAGCTCACCACGGCGCTCCGCGCGACCCCGGCCGCCGTGGTCGTCGCCACGCACGATCGGCAACTCCTGCGAGATCTCGGCGATTGGCCGCGGATCGAGGTGCGACGATGAACGCATGACGACGACCCCGGCCCCCGCCCGCTCCGGCGGCGGCCTGCTCGCCCGCGTGGCCCAGCCGCTGATCCTCCTCGCCGTGATGTGGGCCGTCCGGTGGCTCGACGCCGTGCTGCCCGGCAGCTGGAACGCCGAGTACGGCATCGAGTCGTGGGCGCTCGACGGGCTCGACGGCGTGCTGCTCTCCCCCGGGCTGCACGCCGACGCGGCGCACCTCGCGTCGAACTCGGTGCCGTTCGCGATCCTCGGCCTGCTCGTCGCGCTCGACGGCGTCGGGCGGTTCTGGGGCGTCACCGCGATCGTCGCCGTCGTCGGCGGGCTCGGCACGTGGATCGTCAACGCGCCGGGCACCCTCACCGTGGGCGCCTCCGGCCTCGTGTTCGGCTACTTCGGATACCTGCTCGTGCGGGCGTTCGTGGCGCGCTCGCTCGGCCACGGCATCCTCTACGCCCTCATCGCCCTGGCGGTCGCGGCGCTGTACGGCAGCACGATGCTCACGGGCATCTTCGGCGCGGCGCAGGGCATCTCGTGGCAGGCGCACCTGTTCGGAGCCGTCGGCGGCGGCGTCGCGGCGATCGCCACGCGGCCACGGCGCACGCCCACGCCGGCACCCACGTCGGCACCGTGACGCCCGGTCGCCCGCCGGCAGCTCCCGCCGCGCGTCGCCGCCGCGCCGTCGCCCTGCTCGCGGCGGCGATGCTCGTCGGGCTCCTCGCGGGGTGCGCCGCCTCCGCCGGGGGCGACGGCCCCGCGCTGCCCCCGACCTCCGGCGCGTTCGACTACCAGCTGGGCGGCACGGACGACGCGCTGCCCGACGGCTCGCCGATCGACGTCGTCGTCCGCGACGCCACGGCCGCGCCCCTCGCCGGCGCCTACAGCGTCTGCTACGTCAACGGGTTCCAGACCCAGCCGGGCGCGTCGTGGGACGAGTCGCTCCTGCTGCGCGACGACGCCGGCCGCGCCGTCGCCGATCCGGAGTGGCCGGACGAGCGCGTGCTCGATCCCTCGACGGCAGCGCAGCGCGCGGGCATCCTCGAGGAGATCCTCCCCGTCATCGAGGGGTGCGCCGCGGCGGGCTTCGACGCGGTGGAGATCGACAACCTCGACACGTGGACGCGGTTCCCCGGCGTCGATCGCGACGGGGCGCTGCGGCTGGCCGCGGCGTATGCCGACGCGGCGCACGCGCGCGACCTCGCGATCGCGCAGAAGAACGCCGCCGAGGCGGCCGGCGAGGCGCGGGAGATCGGCTTCGACTTCGCGGTGGTCGAGGAGTGCGGCGCCTACGCCGAGTGCGACGCCTACGCCGCGGTGTACGGCCCGCACGTGCTGCAGATCGAGTACCCCGACGCGCTCGGCGAGGCGGGGCTGACCTTCGCCGACGTGTGCGCGCTGCCCGACCGCGCGCCGCTCACGATCCTCCGCGACCGCGGGCTCGTCGGGCAGCACGCCCCCGGGCACCGCTACGAGGCCTGCTGACGCCGCCTGGACGCGCGCGCCGCGGCCGCCGGCCCGTCCGATCTCGGTCGCGTTCGGCGGGATGCCGGCGGTCCGCGCCGCCCTCAGCCGACCGGCTGGCGGAGGATCGTGCGCAGGCGCTCGGGCGCGGTGCGGCGCGGGTCGCTCAGGTAGATCTCGTGGTGGCGGCCCGTCATGCGCAGGCCCAGCCCCGGGATCACCTCGTCGTGCAGCCGCGCGAGCACCGGGGCCTCGTCGTCGAAGGAGCCGACGTGGAGCGTCTGCACGCATCGCCCCTCCTCGAGCCCCTGCACCCGCAGCTCGTCCAGCCGTGGCGGGCGCTTCGCCGCCGCTCGCGCGACCGCCGCATCGACCGCCGCGTCGTCGATCCAGTCCGGCAGCAGGAGCAGCATCGTCCAGTGCCAGCGGGACTTGTCGCGCGCCGTCGTGAACGACGCCATGTCGTCGGCCCACCACAGCCCCTCCAGCGGGGGCACGACGTAGTCGCGCCCGGCCGCCTTGCTGGCGAACTTCGCCGCGTACGCCACGGGATAGAGGGTCTCGAGCGCCTCCCGGTACCGCGGCGAGGTGTTGGGATCACCGGATCCGTCGATCGCGAGATACCGCATCGCCGGCACGTCGACGACGCGGAACTCGCCGCGGCGGGCGCGATAGGAGTCGAGCGTCTTCGCGAGATCGACCTTGTCCGCCATGCGCCCATCGTGCCACCGCGTCGGCGGGGCGGGGATCGCTATCGGCGCACGTCGTCGCCGCGGCCGTCGCCATCGTCGCTGCCCTCGCCGTCGGGGCCGTGCTCGATCCGGATCCGCCGCCCGGCCTCGACGTCCTTGCGCTCGGCCTCCTGCGCCTTGTCGATCTTGCGCGTGTCGCGCGGCGGCAGCTGGATCCGCTCCTCCGCCGCCGTGCCCGCCTGCAGCTCGCGCCCGCGCTCCAGCTCGGCGTCGAACTCCGCGCCGAACAGCAGCGCGATGTTCGTGATCCACAGCCACAGCAGGAAGATGATCACGCCGGCGAACGAGCCGTAGGTGCGCTCGTAGTTGGAGAAGTTCGCCACGTAGATGCCGAACCCGACCGACGCGATCGCGAGCACGACGATCGCGATGACGGCGCCGGCGCTGATCCAGCGGAACCGCGGCTGCTTCGCGTTGGGCGTGAAGTAGTAGAGCACCGCCACCATCAGCACGACGATGAACGCGAGCACGGGCCACTTCGCGATCTGCCAGACCGTGACCCCGACCTCGCCGATGCCGATCGCCTCGCCGACGGACTGGGCGATCGGCCCCGACACCACGAGCAGCAGGCCCGCGACGACGACGAGCAGGATCGCGATGAGGGTGACCATGAGCTGGGTCGGCTTCAGCTTCCAGAAGGGGCGCCCCTCCTCGATCTCGTAGATCCGGTTCATGGCGCGCGTGAACGCGCCGACGTAGCCGGACGCCGACCAGACGGCGAGGACGACACCGCTGATCAGGGCGAACCCGGCCGCCGGCGACGCCGCGATCTCCTCGATCGGGCCGCGCAGCGTCTCGACCGTGTCGCCGGGCGCGACGGACGCGACGATGCCGAGCAGCGCGTCGGCGGCCTGCTGCCCCTGCCCGATCACGCCGAGCAGCGAGAACACCGCCATGAGGGCGGGAAACAGCGCCAGGGTTGCGTAGTACGTCAGGCTCGCGGCCAGGTCCATGCACTCGTCCGTCGAGAACTCGCGCACCGACTTGCGGAGCACGTACATCCACGACGGCTTGGTGATCTCGGCCAGCGAATCGGGCTTGTCGGGATGCTCCGGGCTCGGCGCGTCCGTCCGGGCGCGCTCCGGAGAGGCGGTCGATCGGGCCATGTTCGCTCCTCGTGAGTGGGAGGGGGCGGCCGCGCCGTGCGCGACCGCCCCCGGTGTCGCGTCTATCAGCTCTCGGTGAGGTTCTGGCGGCTCTGCTGCACTCGGTCGTTCACCGACTCCGCCGCCCCCTGCGCCTCGTCACGGACGTTCGTGACCGCGTTCTCGGCCGTCTCCTTCACGGCGGTCGCGGCCTCCTGCGCGGGCTCCTTCAGGTGCTCGCCCATCTCCTGCGCCACACCCTTGGCCTCATCCATGAGCGGCTGGGCCTGCTCCTTCACCTTCGCGCCGAGCTCCTTCTCCTTCTCGGAGCTGGGCAGCAGCGACGACGCGAGCAACCCCACGCCGAAGGCGATCAGGCCCACGGCGAGCGGATTGCCCTCGGCCTTCGCCGTGACGCGGTGCGCGGCGTCCGAGACGCCCGATCCCGCGCCCTGCATCGAGGACGCGGCGTCGTCGGCGGCGCCCATGATCCGCTCTCGCACGGAGGTGAAGGCACCCTTCACCTTGTCGGTCTGCCGGTGCATCGCCTTCGACGGGCTGACCTTGTCGGCCAGGGCGTCGACGTCGCGGCCGAGCTCGTCGCGCGTGCGGTCGATGTCGGCACGGATGGCATCGGGTGAATCAGTCATCGGTTCTCCTCATTCCTCTTGATCGCGTCGGGGATCTGCTGCAGGGACTCCACGGTCTGCGGCGCCCCCTTGACCTGCTTCAGGCGGCTGCGTCCCATCAGGAACAGCACGAGGGCGACGACGGCCCAGATGAGCGCCACGACCACCGCCGACCAGCCGAGCCCCATGAGCACGCCGAGCGCCCACCAGAGCGCCACGCTCAGGAAGAACACGGCCATCATCGCGGCGTAGCCGGCGCCGGCGAACATGCCGGCGCCGGCGCCCGCCTGCGTCGCGGACTGCTTCAGCTCCGCCTTTGCGAGCTCGACCTCCTTGCGGAACAGGGCCGAGATGTCGCCGGTGACCTCGCTCAGGAGGTCGCCGAGCGAGGTCGTGGCGGCCTTCTCCTCGGACGGGGTCGGATCGGTCACCGTCACACCCCCTCGGACGGACGCGTGCCGTCCCAGCCGGCGCGCGTGCGCTCGTAGGCGGGGGTCGGCTCCGCCGTGAGGCCGGTGCCCGTCGGACCGGCCGCTCCCGGCTCGGCCACGGGGGCCGCCGCGACCGCGGAGGCCGGCGCCGCGGGCGGAGGCGGCGGGACCGCCCCGCCGCCACCGGTGGTTCCGGTGCCGTCGGAGCCGTGCTGCTCGCGGGCGTCCTCGGCGAGCGCGCGCGTGAGGCGCCCGGCGGCGATGCCGGCGATGGCGGCGCCGACGATGAACACCCCCGGCTTGCGCCGCGCGAACGACTTCACCTCGTTCAGCAGCGATCCGGGATCGCGATCCCCCAGCCAGCTCGACACGTCGGTGAGCCGCTGCGACGCCTGCTGCACGAGGTCGACGGCCATGCCCTGCTCCTGCGAGCCCTGCGCCATCGATCCGAACTGCTGCCCGAGCGAGCGCAGGCCCTCGGCCACGCGCTGCTGCTGCGTCGCCGCCTGCTCCCGCAGCTCCTGCGTGGTCTGGCGGTAGACGTCCTTGACCTGCGTCTTGACCTCCTGGCCGACAGCCGAGGCCTCCTGCTTGGCCGTCTCGACGACGTGCCCCGCCTCGGCCTGGGCGGTGTCCTTCAGCTCGGCGGCCTCCTGCTTGGCGGCGTCGGTCCTGCTCCCCTGCTCCGACTCCGCTCCGGGCCCCGCACCTGGTATATAGCTCTGCGACATTGGCTTCCCTTCCTCACCGATTTCGGACAGTGGGTTCGCCAACGATGAAACGCGATCGCTCCGGGTTTCGCTCCCCAGTTGACCTGGGCGCGGATTCGTGGCAGGGGCAGGGTCTCGACGGGCGCGACGTCACGCTCCCCTGGCGGGCCCCTCGTCCGGCGCCGGCTCCGACTCGAGCGTCTGCAGCCGGTGGCTCTCGCGCCGGCCGTACGCCGCCTGGCGCATCGCCTCGTCCGACTCCAGGCTCGATCCGAGCGCTCCGGCCAGCATGCCCATGGTCGTGAACGCCCACGCCATCGCGAGCGTCGATGCGAGGGTGTCGGCGTGGCCGAGCTCCGACTCGATGAGCTCGTCGGGCACGACGATCCACACGAGCAGGGTGTTGTCGAGCAGGAGCGTGGCGTACAGGATCAGCACGCCGAGCACGAGGGTCGGCGGCAGTCTCGATCGGCTGCCTGATCGCGTTCGCCCTGCTGCTGGTGACCCTCCCGATCCTCGCAACAGCGACAGGACATGCGGCACTCAGTCTGTTCGACCTCTTCTACCGTGCGGGCTCGTTCGTGTTCGGGGGCGGCCATGTCGTGCTGCCGCTCCTGCAGGCGGAGACGGTGCAGACAGGGCTCGTAGAGCCCGGCGCGTTCCTGGCCGGGTACGGAGCCGCGCAGGCGGTGCCTGGTCCGTTGTTCACGTTCTCCGCTTTCCTTGGCGCGGTCACGACGAGCGGCCCCTCGGGGCGCTCGGAGCATCGATCGCCCTCGTCGCGATCTTCCTCCCCTCGGCCCTCCTCATCATCGGCGTACTGCCGCTCTGGAATCGGCTGCGCCGAGCCCCGAGGGTGCAGCGAGCGCTGAAGGGCGTGAATGCGGGAGTCGTCGGCCTGCTCGCGGCGGCCCTGTACGATCCGGTGTTCACCGAGGGCGTCACCGGACCGCACTCTCTCGTAATCGTCGCAGTGGCATTCGTCGCACTGACCGCGTGGAAGGCTCCCGCCTGGGCGGTGGTGCTGGGAGCCGCTGGGCTGGGGGCGCTGCTGCTCTGAACCACGCCCTCGGCCGAGACCGAAGCATGCTGAGGCAAGGCCCGCCTGCGATGCGCCGACGCCCGCGATCTGGGAAGCTTGCAGCGTGAGACGAGTTTCTGCCGCAGCCAAGGCGTATCCGCTGGTGTTCGCGACCCTGCTGATCGCGATGGTCGGCCTGATCCTGCTCACCACCCCTGCCCGAGAAACCGCCCCGTGGCTCGTCGGCGCGTATGCGCTGGCGATCGCAGCGTGGGAGGCGGTCGGCATGATCCGCCAGCTCCTCAAAGGCCACGCCGGGCTCGACATCCTCGCGGTCACCGCGATCACTGCGGCTGTGCTCGTCGGTGAGCCGTGGGCCGCGCTCGTGGTCGTGCTCATGCTCACCGGCGGCGCGGCCCTCGAAGACTACGCTGAGAACCGCTCCAAGCGCGAGCTCACCGCGCTGCTGCGCAAAGCCCCGCAGCAGGCCACCAGGCTGCTGCGCGACGAGGCCGCCCCGGCGGGCCGCTCAACCCTCGAGGCGGTCGCCGAGGACGTGCCGGTCGAAGCCGTCGAGGTCGGCGATCTGCTGCTTGTACGGCCCGGCGCGCTCGTACCGGTCGACGCGGTGCTCGTGTCAGAGCATGCTGTGCTCGATGAATCCTCGCTCACGGGTGAGAGCCTGCCGGTCGAGCGCGTGGCGGGCGAGCGCGTCTCCAGCGGAGTGGTGAACGGTGCGAGTGCGGTCACGATGCGGGCTGTCGCGCTCGCCTCAGACAGCGAGTACCAGCAGATCGTGCGTCTGGTCGAGCAGGCCGCGGGCAGCAAGGCGAAAGTGGTGCGGCTCGCCGATCGCTATGCGGTGCCGTTCACGGTACTCTCGCTCGTCATCGCGGGCGTTGCATGGGTGGCCAGCGGGGAGGCGGTCAGATTCGCCGAGGTGCTGGTGGTCGCAACGCCGTGCCCCCTGCTGATCGCCGCACCGGTCGCGTTCCTCGGCGGCATGAGCCGGGCTGCGCGCTTCGGGCTTATCGTGAAGGGCGGCGGCACTCTCGAACAGCTCTCGCGGGTACGCTCCGCGGCGTTCGACAAGACCGGCACCATCACGACCGGGCGGCCCGTGCTCGAACGCATCCTTGCTGAGCCCGGCTTCGACGAGATGAGCGTGCTCCGGTTCGCCGCATCGGCCGAGGTGCACTCGTCCCACGTGCTCGCAGAATCGGTCGTCGCGGCGGCCAAGCAGCACGGATATCCGCTGCTGGAAATGCTCGGAGCCGAGGAGATCGCCACCAACGGCGTCGCCGCGCAGTTCGCGTCCGACAGCACAAACGGTGCGGTGGCGACGGTACGGGTAGGCAAGCCCTCCTGGCTCCGCGAGTTCGCCCCGACCCTCGCGCTCGCCCCGCTGGAGCCCGGGGAGCTCGCGATCTACGTCGCCGTCGACGACCGCTTCGCGGGCGCGATCGTGATGCGCGACCAGACGCGGGACGAGGCTGCGCAGGCGCTCCACGAGCTGCACGGGCTCGGGATCGAACGCACGCTCATGGTCACCGGCGACGTGGCGACCACTGCCGAGCCGATCGCCGCGAGCCTCGGCATCGACGAGGTGCACGCCGAGTGCCGGCCCTCCGACAAAGTACGCATCGTGAGCACGGTGCAGCCCAGGCCGCTCATCATGGTCGGCGACGGCCTCAACGACGCCCCGGTGCTCGCCGCTGCCGATATCGGTTTCGCGATGGGGGCTCGGGGCGCGACCGCCGCGAGCGAGTCCGCCGACATTGTGAACCGGTACGACACCCTCGCTTCCCTCCCCCTGGCGGTACGCGTGGGAAAGGACACGGTGCGGATCGCTCTCCAGAGCATCTGGCTCGGCATCATCATCAGCGTGGGTCTCATGCTCGTCGCAGCGTTCGGGTTCCTTCCCGCGTTGATCGGGGCCTGGCTCCAAGAAGTCGTCGACCTCGTCGCGATCCTGGGCGCGCTGCGCGCCGTCGGCCCGCGCGCCGAGCGCAAACTCAAGGCGTCGCGAGCCAACGCAGACGGCGCACAGCGCACACCGCTGACAGGCCGAGAGAGCCAGCGAACCCACTGAGAATCACTATGGAGGCACCGAGCCATGGCTAGAAAAACAGCACCCCAAGCCCATCCCGGCGAACCTCACGACCGGGGCACCGGCCAGCGACTCAACTGGCTGCGCGCCGGGGTACTGGGAGCGAACGACGGCATCGTCTCGACCGCTGGCGTCGTGATCGGTGTCGCAGCGGCTACCCCGAACAACGTTCTCGCGATCGCCACGGCAGGAATCGCCGCATTGGTCGCTGGCGCATTCTCGATGGCCGGAGGCGAGTACGTTTCGGTGAGCACCCAGCGCGATACCGAGAAGGCGCTGATCGCCAAGGAGAAATGGGAACTCGAGACCATACCTCAGGAAGAACTCGAAGAACTCGCCGGCTTCTACCGTCAGCGTGGGCTCTCGGACGACCTCGCGCATCAGGTCGCGGTCGAGCTCACCGCGAAGGACGCCCTCGCAGCCCATGCAGAGGTTGAACTTGGAATCGACCCCGAAGAGTTCACCAGCCCCTGGGCGGCGGCTGTCTCGTCATTCGTCTCGTTCGCGCTGGGAGCGCTCATCCCGCTCGTAATGATCCTTTTGCCATTCGGCGAGAATCGCGTCTGGATCGCCGCGGTTGCAGTGGTGATCGGCTTGTTCCTCACCGGCTGGATCAGCGCCGCGCTCGGCGGGGCCCCGCGCGGCCGGGCCATCCTCCGGAACGTGGTGATGGGCTCAGCGACGATGATTGCGACTTACCTCATCGGCCTGCTCTTCGGCGTCGCTGTTGGCTGAGCGGAGACGACCGCTGAACCCAGCTGACCGTGAAGGTGGCGTTCAAGCTCCGGCCAGCATCATCAGGCCCACGGGGTGCAGTAGATTCCTGTAGCCGTCGTCGGCGCCCGTCACGCGCACCGGCCCTTCGAAATGCTCCTCGATCCGCAGGTCAACGCTAACGCGCTGACCTGGGCCGCAGACATGAACAAGGCCCGAACCTCTGCCAACGTTTCCATTGGCAAGGGTTCGAGCCTTGTGCGTGCGGTGGGCCCAGAGGGGCTCGAACCCTCGACCTACGGATTAAAAGTCCGCTGCTCTACCGACTGAGCTATAGGCCCGCCTCAACTCTACGCGGTGGCGGGCGGCCCTCCGCGGGGTCGGGCGGGACGGGGCCCGTCGTCAGCCGCGCGCGGCGGCGAGCTCGCCGCCGGCGTGCACGATCTCGGCGAGCGCCGCCTCGCTCGGCTCGGGCGCGACGCCCGCGACGAGGTCGGTGAGGATGCGCACGCGCTGGCCGTGCGAGATCGCGTCGAGGGCCGAGGCGCGCACACAGTGGTCGGTGGCGATGCCGACGACGTCGACCTCGACGATGCCGTGCTCCGTGAGCAGATCGCCGACCGTGGCGCCCTCGTCGGTGACCCCCTCGAACATCGAGTACGCGGGCTTGCCCTGGCCCTTCTTGACGTGGTGAGTGACGGCCGCCGTCTCGAGCAGCGGGTCGTACTCCGCGCCGGGCGTGCCGGCGACGCAGTGCACGGGCCACGTGTCGACGAAGTCGGGCTGCTCGGCGATGTGCCCGCCGTTGTCGCTGTCGGCGTCGTGCCAGTCGCGCGAGGCGATGATCAGCGCGTACTCCTCCGCCCGCTCGGCGAGCAGCCGCGTGATGCCCTCGGCCACGGCGTCGCCGCCGTCCACGCCGAGCGCACCGCCCTCGGTGAAGTCGTTCTGCACGTCCACGACCAGCAGCGCCCTGCTCATCCCGATCCGCCTCCTCGATCCGCTTTCCCGCCAGCGTACGCCGGGCCGGCGCCACCCGCACCGCGTGGGAGACTGAGCGTCGTGATCGCCGCCGCCCTCGCCCTCGTCGGCGCCATGATCTGGGGCGGCGCGGACTTCCTCGGCGGCCTCGCGGCCAAGCGCACGGCCGCCGTGCGCGTGACGTTCCTCACCGGCGTGGCGGCGCTCGTCGTGCTGCTGCCCGCCCAGCTGCTCATCGGCGGCGCGTGGTCGGCGCGAGACACCGCCCTGGGCGCGGCCGTCGGCGCGCTCTACGCCGTCGGCCTCGTGTGCCTGTACGCCGCGTTCGCGGCCGGGCCCATGATCATCCTCTCGCCCCTCGCGGCCGTGCTCTCGGCCGTCGTGCCGTCGGCGTGGGCGGTGCTCGTGGAGGGCGAGTCGCCCGGGCCGCTCGCCTGGGTCGGCGCCGCGTGCGCCCTGGCGGCCGTCGTGCTCATCGCGCGCGCCCGCGGGGAGCACGCCGCGCGTCCCCGCCCGGTGCCGCTCGCGCTCACGATCGTCGCCGGCGTCGCGTTCGGCGCCTTCGTCATCGCGCTCGATCAGACCTCCGCCGCCTCGGGGCTCACGCCGCTCGTCGCCAGCCGCGTCGTGCTGGCCGCGCTGTGCGCCGCGGGGATCGGCGTGCTCGCGCTGCGCCGCCGCGGCGGCGGGGCCGCGCCCGGCGGCCACGGGGTCAGGATCGCGCTGGCGGCCGGCGTGTGCGACGCGGCGGCGAACGTGCTCATCCTCGTCGCGCTGCGCACGGGCGACCTCGCCGTCGTCGGGGTGCTGCAGGCCCTCTACCCGGCCGGCACGGTGCTGCTGGCCGCCCTCGTGCTGCGCGAGCGCCTCTCGCCCGCGCAGGGCATCGGCCTCGTGCTCGCGCTGGGTGCCGCGGCCCTGTTCGCGCTCGCCTGACCGGCCGCCGCTCGCCTGACCGGCCGCCGCGCGGCTGAGCGTCCGCCCACCGGTGCCCACGACGGGCGGCGTAGGATGGACGCGTGTTCGAGACAGGATCCCCTCGGGGAGTGAGGAGGCCGTCGACGCGCTCTGCGTCGGCGACCGCGAGAGTCTGACGGCCCGTTCCTTCACGGTGCGGCGCCGGCTTTCGCCGCGCCCGCCCGCCTCATCCGCGCGATCCCTCCGGTTCCGCGCGTCCTCATCCTCCTCACACACGAAGAGAGCTGTCTCATGCTTCCCCTCGACGCCGCCCGCATCCGGGCGTCGTTCGCGAACGTCACCGTCCGCGAGCGCAAGAGCATCACCCTGCCCGACCTCGACCGCATCGACTGGGACCGGATCGACTTCCTCGGCTGGCGCGACCCCAAGCTGCCCCTCGTCGGCTACGTCGTCGCGATCGTCGACGACGAGCCGGTCGGCCTGCTGCTGAAGCAGGCCGAGGCCACCCCGCGCCAGCGCACGCAGTGCTCGTGGTGCGCCGACGTGCACCTGCCCAACGACGTCGTGCTCTTCAGCACGCGCCGGGCGGGTGCCGCCGGCCGCCGCGGCGACGCGATCGGCACCCTCGTGTGCGCCGCGTTCGAGTGCAACGTCAACGCGCGCAAGCGCCCGCCCCTGGCCTACGTCGGCTTCGACGTCGAGGCCGCACGGCAGGCGCGGATCGAGGCGCTGCGCGCCAACGTCGCGCGCTTCGTGCGCGAGGCCGCCGCGGGCGCGTGACCGGCGCCGGGGCGCTCCGCGGCTCAGGCCCGGAGCGCCCCGGCGATCGGCACGTCGCCGTTCCCGAACCCGATGGTGCGGCGGATCGTCGCGGGCTCGGCGAGCGCCGCGGCGATCACCGCCGCCACATCGGCGCGGCTGACCCTGCCGCTGCCGGGCTCGCGCACCTCGATGCGCCCGGTGGGCTCGTCGAGCGTGAGCGGCCCGGGGCCGAGGATCGTCCAGTCCAGGTCGGTGCCGCGCAGGTGCTCGTCGGCGGCGGCCTTCGCCTCGGCGTAGGCGAAGAACGAGCTGTCGGGCGGGGTGCCGTGATCGGGCCCCGCGCCCAGGTACGACACCATCACGTAGCGACGCACGCCCGCCTGCGCCGCCGCCTCCATCGAGCGGATCGCGGCGTCGCGGTCGACCGCGTAGGTGCGCTCGGGGTCTCCCCCGCCGGCGCCGGCCGACCACACGACGGCGTCGTGCCCGGCGAGCACCTCGGCGATGGCGTCGACGTCCATGGTCTCGATGTCGGCGACGAGCGGCGCGGCGCCGGCGGCGGCGACCTCGGCAACGTGATCGGGATTGCGGATGACGCCCGTCACCGCGTCCCCGCGCGCGCTCAGCAGCGGGGCCAGGCGCAGCGCGACCTTCCCGTGCCCTCCGATGACGACGATGCGTGCCATGTGTGCCTCCTGCTCGACGGGATCCGTCCCTCCACGCTACGTCGGATCCACGCCCCCGGCGCCGGAGGTGTCAGGCGCGCGAGCGGGTCAGGCGCGACGCAGCTGCGCGGCGGCGGGGCAGTCGAAGGGATCGCGCGCCGCGAGACCCACGCGGTTGAGGTACTCCACGACGATCGCGTACGAGCGCAGCAGGCTCGTCTCGGTGTAGGGCACGCCGTGCGTGGCGCAGTAGTCGCGCACGATCTCGCTGGCCCGGGCCAGGTACGGGCGCGCCATGTTGGGGAACAGGTGATGCTCCACCTGGTAGTTCAGGCCGCCCATGAGCGCCGTGGCCCACCAGCCGCCGCGGATGTTCCGCGAGGTGCGCACCTGCTTGGAGAGGAAGTCGAGCTTCGCGTCGGGCGCGATCACCGGCATGCCCTTGTGGTTGGGCGCGAACGAGGCGCCCATGTAGACGCCGAACACGGCCAGCTGCACGCCGAGGAAGGCGAATGCCATGCCCAGCGGCAGCATGAGGAACAGCGGCACGAGCACGACGGCGAAGCGCAGGGTGATGAGGCCGAGCTCGATCCAGCGGCCCTTGACGGGGCCGCGCGAGAGCAGGTGCCGCAGGCCGAGCCAGTGCAGGTTGAGCCCCTCGAGCGTGAGCAGGGGGAAGAAGAGCCAGCCCTGACGGCGGGTGATCGCGCGGCGCAGGCCGCGCGCCTGCGCGGCGTCCTCGTCGAGGAACGACACGGTGTCGACGTCGATGTCGGGGTCCTTGCCGACGCGGTTCGGGTTGGCGTGGTGGCGGGAGTGCTTGTTGTCCCACCACGAGAGGCTGATGCCGACGACGCCGGCGGCGAGCACGCGGGCGAGCCGGTCGTTCGCCTTGCCGCTCGTGAACACCTGCCGGTGCGCAGCCTCGTGCGCGATGAACGCGACCTGGGTGAAGAGGATGCCGAGCGCGGCGGCGATGAGCAGCTGGAACCAGCTGTCGCCCAGCAGCACGAATCCGGTGATGGCGCCGCCGAAGCCGACGGCGAGGGCGGAGCCGACGAGCGCGTAGAACCAGCGCGCGCGGCGCAGCAGGCCGGTCTCGCGCACGACCTGCGACACCTTGGAATAGGAGTGCGTGATCGGCGGGAAGCTCTCGGGCCCGGCATAGGTCTGGCGGACGGGGCCGAGCCGGGCCTGCGAGGAGGTCGAGATGAACGGAGCGGTGGTGGCCATGATCGGCTTCCCATCGTTCGGGCGGCCGCACGGCGACCTGTTGAGCCAAAGGCGGTCGCCGATCGCTGCGTGCCACGCTACGCGACGAGGCATACGGGGCGGGGCATACTCACGGCAAATGGAAAAGACCCCCGGAGTGGAGTCCGGGGGTCCTGCCGAGCCGCCTGTCGGAATCGAACCGACGACCTATTCATTACGAGTGAATCGCTCTGCCGACTGAGCTAAGGCGGCGTGTGCGCGCTGCGCGGCACGAGGAACAAGCATACCGGATCGGCGAGGCGGCGACGAATCGGCCCCGCCGTCACGAGTCGCCGGCCCGGCCGCGCGCGGAACTCACTCGCAGGTGAGCCCGCCCTCGGGCACCGCGCCCTCGAGCAGGAACTGCTCCACGGCGTCGTTGACGCACGCGCTCGTGCCGTTGTAGGCCGTGTGCCCCTCCCCCTCGTACGTGACGAGCACGCCGCTGGAGAGCTGATCCGCCAGCGACTGCGCCCACTCGTACGGCGTGGCGGGGTCGCCCGTCGTGCCGACGACGAGGATCGGATCGGCGCCCTCCGCCGTCAGCGCGGTCCGGGTGCCGGTGGGCGGGTACGGCCACTGCGCGCACAGGTCGGGGCCCGTCCAGTACGGGGCGATCGTGGGCGCCAGCTCCTCCAGACGCGCCTGCCCCGCCTCCTGCTGCTCGGGCGTCGTGGCGGGGTAGTCCATGCAGTTGTAGGCGTTGAAGGCGTCGGTGCTGTTGTCGAGGTACCGCCCGTCCTCGCCGCGTCCGTTGTAGAAGTCGGCGAGGAAGAACGCGTCGGTCGGGTCGCCCTCGAGCACGCCGACGAGGGCGTCGTCCAGGTACGGCCAGTTCGCCTCGGCGTACAGCGCCGCCACGATCGCCGTCACGAGGGTGTCGGCGCCGAGCAGGCGCCCGTCCTGCGCAGGCAGGGGGCGCGCGTCGACCTCGGCGAGCAGCGCCGCCAGATCGGCGAGGGCGTTGTCGACCGAGCCCGCGAACGGGCACTGCCTACTGTCGAGGCACCACTCCAGGTAGGTGCGCAGCGCGGCCTCGAAGCCGACCGCCTGCACCGTGCCGACCTCATCGCCCGAGACCGACGGATCGATGGCGCCGTCGAGCACGAGGCGCCCGGCGCGCTCGGGGAACAGCTCGGCGTACGTGGCGCCCAGGAAGGTGCCGTACGAGAATCCGAGGTACGTCAGCTGCTCCTGCCCCAGCACCGCCCGCAGCAGGTCGAGATCGCGCGCCGCCTGCTCCGTCGTCACGAACGGCAGCAGCTCGCCCGAGTTCGCCGCGCAGGCCTCGGCGTAGTCCGCCGAGCGCGCCGTCAGCTCGGCCTCCCACTCCGCCGTGCCGCGGGGCGCCTCGGGGATGCCGTAGAGGAACTCGTCCATCTGCGCGTCGTCGTAGCAGCGCACGGCGGTCGACTCGCCCACGCCGCGCGGGTCGAAGCCGACGATGTCGTAGGCCTCCACGAGCGCCTCGCCGAAGGACGACTCGAGGCCGGTGCGCACGAGGTCGACGCCGCTCGCGCCCGGTCCGCCCGGGTTCGCCAGCAGCGCCCCCTCCGGCGCGCCGCCCTGGGTGGCGAGGTGGCGGACGAGCGCGAGCTCGATCTCTCCGCGATCCGGATCGTGCCAGTCCAGCGGCGCGCTCACCGTGGCGCACTGGAGGCGCTCGCCGCACGACTCCCACTGCGGGGGCTGGTCGTAGAACGGCAGCAGCTCGTCGGGCACGCCGTCCGTCACCGGCGCGGGATCCTCCGGGCGCGGCTCGAGCGCCGTGCACCCCGCGAGCGCGAGGGCGGCGAGGGCGAGGCCGGCGAGGGCGGCCCGCGCGCGACCCGTGCCGCGGTGCCGACGGGTCATGCCCGCGCCCCGCTCACGACGGTGACGAGCAGGCTCTCGAGGGCGAGGGCCGGCTGCGCGTTCTGCTCGATCGCCGCGCGCGTCTCGGCCAGGTGGTCGAGCACGAGAAGGGTGCGCTCGGGCTGCCACGCCTCGGCGAGCGCGCGGAGCTCGTCGAGCAGCTCGACGTTGATGATCCCGTCGTGGCGACCGAACTGCAGCATGATCACGTCGCGGAAGAGGGATTGCAGGTCGGTGAGCACGCGGTCGAGCCCGTCGCGCAGGCTGCGCGTGGCGCGCCGCTTCTGCTCGTCCTCGAGCGCGGACAGCTGCGACCGCACGGCCGGCGGCACGCGCGATCCCTCCGGCACGCCCACCGTGCGCAGCAGCGAGGCCCGCTCGGCCTCGTCGCGCTCGGCTGTCAGCGCCTTGGCGTCGTCCGTCGCCGCATGCACGATCTCGCCGGCGACCTCGACGACGTCGCCGATGCTGCGCACCCGCAGCACCGCGCGCAGCGTCTCCTCGCGGCGACGGCGGGAGGCCTCGTCGGTGGCCAGTCGCTGCGCCATGCCGATGTGCCGCTGCGCGTGCCGCGCCGCCTGCTCGGCGGCCGCCTCGTCCACGCCCGTGCGCGCGACGAGCAGCCGGGCGACGTCGTCGACATCGGGCTCGCGCAGCCGCAGCGTGCGCACGCGCGAGCGGATCGTGGGCAGCAGGTCGGCGTCGCTCGGGGCGCACAGGATCCAGATGGTGCGCTCGGGCGGTTCCTCGAGCGCCTTCAGCAGCACGTTCGAGGTGCGCTCCGTCATGCGATCCGCGTCCTCCATGACGATGACGCGGTAGCGCCCGAGCGAGGGCGCGAAGTAGGAGCGCTCCACGAGTGCGCGCGCCTGCGCGATCGTGATGATGACGCCCTCGGTGCGCAGCGCGAGGAGGTCGGGGTGCGTGCCCGCGATCACCTGCCGCATGGTCGCCGTGTCGTCGGGCCCCTCGGCGATGAGCGCGGCCGCGAACGCGTGCGCGAGCGTGGAGCGGCCGGATCCGGGCGGGCCGGTGAGCAGCCACGCATGGGCGAGGCTCGACGGATCGTGCGCCGCGGCGGAGAGGGTCGCGACCGCGTCGTCCTGGCCCCACACATCCCCCCAGGGCAGCGCGGGGGCGGCGACGGCGGTCATGCTCTCAGCCTAACGGCGGGGTGCGACGCCGCCGGACGGATGGGGTGCGACGCCGCCGGACGGATGGGGTGCCGTGCGGATCGGCCCTGCCCGGTGGATCAGAGGGCGCGCTCCACGCGCTCGCGGATGCGCGCCGCCAGCTCCTCCGCCGGCAGGGAGGCGTCGAGCACGAGGAAGCGCTCCGGCTCGGCCGCGGCGAGCGCGAGGTACGCCTCCCGCACCCTCGCGTGGAACTCGTCCTTCTCGGCCTCGAGCCGGTCGAACGGCTTGTCGTCGGCGTCGAGCCGGGCACGCGCGGCGGCCGGGTCGAGGTCGAGCAGCACCGTGAGGTCGGGCAGGGCACCTTCGGTCGCCCACAGCGACAGGTCGCGCACCTCGTCGGCGCCGAGCACGCGCCCCGCGCCCTGGTAGGCCACCGAGGAGTCGAGGTAGCGATCCTGGATGACGTCATCGCCGCGCTCGAGCGCCGGCCGCACGAGCGCGGCGACGTGGTGTGCGCGATCCGCCGCGAACAGCAGCGCCTCGGCCCGCGCGCCGACCTCACCCCTGTGGTGCAGCACGATCTCGCGGATCAGCCGCCCCACCTCGGTGCCCCCGGGCTCGCGGGTGCGCACGACGGTGCGCCCGCGATGCTCGAGCCACTCCTGCAGCAGCGCCGCCTGGGTGGTCTTGCCCGAGCCGTCGCCGCCCTCGAGCGTGATCCACAGGCCCCGCTTCCGCGAGCCGGACGCCTCGGTCGCGCTCACTTCTTCTTGGGGGCGCTCTTGCGCGTCGTGGTCGTCTTGCGGGTGGGGGTCGACTTGGCGGTCGTGCTCGACCTGCCGGTCGTGCGCTTCTTCGCCGGTCCCTTCGCGCGCTTCTCGGCGATCAGCTCGACCGCCCGCTCGAACGTGATGTCGTCCACCGACTCGCCCCGCGGGATCGTGGCGTTCGTCTCGCCGTCGGTCACGTACGGGCCGAACCGGCCGTCGCGCACCCGCAGCGGCTTGCCGCTGACGGGGTCGGCGTCGAACTCCTTGAGCGCGCTGGCCGCGCGGCGGGCGCCGTACTTCGGCTTCTCGTAGATCTCGAGGGCCTGCTCGAGCGTGATGTCGAAGATCTGATCCTCGGTCTCGAGCGAGCGCGAGTCGGAGCCCTTCTTCAGGTACGGGCCGTAGCGGCCGTTCTGCGCCGTGATGGGCTCGCCCGACTCGGGATCGGTGCCCACCACGCGCGGCAGGTCGAGCAGCTTGAGCGCCGTGTCGAGGTCGATCGTCTCGGGCGACATGCTCTTGAACAGCGACGCGCGGCGCGGCTTGGGCTCGTCCTTCTTGGCCGTGCGCTTCTTCGGCTTCTCATCCGCGACCTCGCCCGTCTCGGCGTCGGCGGCGTCCGGATCGACCGGGTCCTCCTCCTCGAGGTAGGGACCGAAGCGGCCGTCCTTCACGACGACGAGCTTGCCGCCTACCGGGTTCTCGCCGAGCACGCGGTTGCCGGCGACGGGGGCGTCGATCAGCTCCTGCACCTTGGCGGGCGTCAGCTCATCCGGCGCGAGCTCCTCGGGCACGTTGATGATGCGGGGCTTGGCCTCGGGGTTCTCGGGATCGACGACCTCGAGGTACGGCCCGTAGCGGCCGAAGCGCAGCGTGGCGGTGTCGGTGAGCTTGGTGGCGTTGATCTCGCGTGCGTCGATCTCGCCGAGGTCGTCGACGATGTTGCGCAGGCCGGGGTGGCCGTCGCCGCCGAAGTAGAACGCCTTGAGCCAGTCGGCGCGGCGCTGCTCGCCGCGGGCGATAGCGTCGAGGTCGTCCTCGAGCTCGGCCGTGAAGTCGTAGTCGACGAGCTCGGCGAAGTGCTGCTCGAGCAGGCGCGTGACGCTGAAGGCGAGCCACGTGGGCACGAGCGCCTGACCGCGCTTGACCACGTAGCCGCGGTCGAGGATCACGCCGATGATGCTCGCGAAGGTGGAGGGACGGCCGATGCCGCGCTCCTCGAGCGCCTTGACGAGGCTCGCCTCGGTGTAGCGCGGCTTGGGGCTCGTCTGGTGCCCCTTCGGCGTGGCCTCGCGCAGGTCGAGCGCGTCGCCCTCCGCCACCTGCGGCAGCGACTGGTCCTCGACCTGGTCGGCGTCGCCGCGCTTCTCGTCGCGACCCTCCTCGTACGCCTCCAGGAAGCCCTTGAAGGTGTACACGGTGCCGGCCGCGGTCAGCTCGACGCGCTTGCCGTCGGCCTGGGCCTCGAGAGTGACGGTCGTCGTCTCGAACTTCGCGTCGGACATCTGGCTGGCGATCGTGCGCTTCCAGATGAGGTCGTACATGCGCTGCTCATCGCGTCCGAGCTGCCCGGACACCTCGCTCGGGGTGCGGAACCGGTCGCCAGACGGGCGGATGGCCTCGTGCGCCTCCTGGGCGTTGCGGCTCTTCGACGCGTACACGCGCGGCTTGAGCGGCACGGCCTTGTCGCCGTACAGGCTCACGGCCTGCTCGCGCGCCGCCTGCACGGCCTGCGCGCTGAGGTTGGTCGAGTCGGTGCGCATATAGGTGATGTATCCGCGCTCGTACAGGCTCTGCGCGACCGACATCGTGGTCTTCGCGGTCATGCCGAGCTTGCGGCCGGCCTCCTGCTGCAGCGTCGACGTCGTGAACGGCGCGTAGGGTCGGCGGGTGCCGGGCTTGGCCTCGACCTTGGTCACGGTGGCCGAGCCGGCGCTGTCGAGCGCGGCGGCCAGCTCGGTGGCCTCCTTCTCGCCGAGCACGACGACGGCGCGCTTGAGGGCACCGAGGTCGTCGAAGTCGCGGCCGACGGCGATGGGCGAGCCGTCGATGCGCACGACCTTCACGGCGAAGCCCTCGGCTGCGCGCGCGGCGATGGCCTGGATGCTCCAGTAGTCGGCGGCGACGAACGCCATGCGCTCGCGCTCGCGGTCCACGACCATGCGCATGGCGGCGGACTGCACGCGCCCAGCGCTGAGAGTCTGGCCGTCGCGGCCGCTGCCGACCTTGCGCCACAGCACCGGCGAGACGTCCCAGCCGTAGAGGCGGTCGAGCACGCGGCGGGTCTCCTGCGCGTCGACGAGCGCGGTGTCGAGCTCGCGGGTGTTCTCGACGGCCTTCTGGATGGCCTCCTTCGTGATCTCGTGGAAGACCATGCGCTTGACGGGCACCTTGGGCTTGAGCGTCTCGAGCAGGTGCCACGCGATGGCCTCGCCCTCGCGGTCCTCATCGGTGGCGAGCAGGACCTCGGACGCGCCCTTCACGGCGCGCTTGAGCTCGGCGACGGTCTTCGTCTTCCGGTCGCTGACGACGTAGTAGGGCTCGAAGCCGTTCTCGATGTCGATCGAGTACTTGCCGTAGGCGGCGCGATCCTTCTCGGGGATGTCGCGCTTGTCCGCGAGGTCGCGGATGTGACCGACGGAGCTGAGCACCTCGTAGTCGTCGCCGAGGTAGCTCTGGATCGACTTCATCTTCGTCGGCGACTCGACGATGACGAGCTTCTTGCCTGATGCCAAGGGGCGTCCTTTCTTCGTTGCACACCATACACACCGCCATCTGTGCAACACTTTCGGCCGCCCGCCGCTTCCGGCATGGCCCGCCACCGCTCGGGCGCGGCCCGGCCCGGCCGGGCGTCGACGCGCCGCGCCGCGCGACTCACGGCGGAGGCCCCGCCCGCGCCCGCCCGGCCACCACCAGCCCCGCGTAGCGACCCTCGACGGCGACGGTCACGACCATGTCGTCGACGGCGCACTCCGCCACGGCCGCGCCCTGCGCCTCGGCCACCTCTGCGGCGCGGCCGCACGGGTCGCCGGAGACCGCGCCGCTGGCGGCATCCGCCGCGGCGAGGGCCGCCGCGTCGGCGACCCCCGCGATCCGCTGGCTCGCCACGCCCGCGCCGCCGACGGCCAGCAGCCCCACCATGAGCGCGGAGGTGCCGGCCACCGCGGCGGCCGCGACGATCGACCCGGCCATCACAGGCCTCCCGCGAGCGCGCAGCTCGTCGCGCGCAGCGGCACCTCGATCGAGGCGATGCGCACGCCGGCCGAGGCCGTGACGCACACGAGGTCGCCGCGGTGCGTGACCGAGCTGCCGCCGCCCGGCACGGCGGCCGCCACCGCCTCGCCCGCGCGGCCCGGCTCCCCGCGGGACACGAGCCGGGCGGCATCGGCCGCGCCGTCCTGCAGCCGCACGTGCGTGGAGGCCGCGAGCAGCCCCGTCATGCCGAGCGCCACGATGAGCGCGACCGCCGGAAGGGCGAGGGCGAGCTCGGCCGTGACCGAACCGCGCTCGCCCTCCCCTCCCGTCCGGACCGCGGGTGCGTCGCGGCACGGGAGAACGCGCCACGCGCCCCGTGCGCGCCGCCGCTGCGTCCGATTCATCGCCCGGCTCCGGTCAGGCCGAGCTCAGGGCGCGGCGGATGATGTCGCTGAGCATGCTCTGCACCTCGCCGGAGCGGAGCACGGCGACGAGCAGCCCGGCGAAGGCCACCGCGGCGAGGGTGACGATGGCGTACTCCGCCGTGGACGCTCCGCGCTCGTCGGCGGCGAGTGCGGCGAGACCGCGGGTTCCGCCGCGGGCCAGGGGGCCGCCGCCGGGGAACGCGAGGATCTCGGCGCCCTGTGCGGAGGCGGTGTGCGGTGATGCGGTGTTCATGGTGACTCCTTCTTCTTATGGGGGTGGATGGATGGACGCTCACGGGAGGTCGGGAAGCGGTGAGGTCGACAGCACGGCCAGCAGCATCGGCGCCACGCCGAGGCAGAGGAAGGCCGGCAGCGTGCACACGCCCAGCGGCAGCAGCAGCCGCCCGCCGAGCCGGGCGGCGCGCAGCCGCCCCTCGGTGCGCGCGTCGTGCCGCTGCTGCACGGCCGTGGCGCGCAGCAGATCGACCGCGGGCACGCCGGCGCGACGCGACAGCTCCAGCACCCCGTCGATCTCGCGCTCGGCGGCGCCCTCGCCGTCGCCCCCGATGCCCTCCTCTGGTGCTGGCGCTCCCGTCTCCTCCGCGGTCGTGCGCACGAGGCCGCGAGCGCGGTCGACCGACGCCCCGCCGCCCAGCGCGATGGCCGTGAGCTCCGCGTGCATGCCGGGGACGGCGGCCGGCGGCTGCGCCGCGCGCACGAGGCGCGCGGTCCACAGGCGGGCGAGCACCAGCAGGCCGACACCCGCGACGAGGCAGGCGATGCCGATGGGATGCGTGACGAGCACGCCGAGGGTGTCGAAGCCGAGCGCGGCGCCCACCGCCACGCCGAACAGCGGGAGCCACGTCATGAGACGTGCGGTCGCCGCCGGCTCGGCGAGCGCGATCCTCACGTCGTCCATCGCCTCCTGGGCGTCGCGCAGCGCGAGCGCCGTCCCGCGCAGCGAGGGAGCCAGCGGCGCGCCGACTGTGGAGGCGATCTCCCACGCGGCCGCCACCTGCCGCCAGGCCGCCGCCTCGCCTCCGCGCGCCTGGCCCGCCCGCGGCGCGTCGGCGCCCTGCTCCTCGATCGCCTGCGGCGCGGGCGTTCCGGCCTCGAGCCGCTCGTGGATGCGGCGCGCCGCCTCGTCGCCCGCCTCGCCGACGTGCCGCCAGGCGGCAGCGGGAGCGGTGCCGGCCTCGAGCAGGACCGCCACCTTCAGCAGCGTCGCCGCGACGGCGGCCGGCGCCTGCGCGCTCACGCGTGCCACGGCCGCACCTCCTCGATCGCGAGCCGCCCGTCGCCGCCCACGCGGAAGCGGCCGGCGCTCGCGAGGCGGCGGCCGCCGTCCGGGCCGCGCTCCAGGTGCAGCACCCAGGCGATCGCGCTGGCGACCTGCCTCGCGACGGCGTGGTCGTCCATCCCGGCGAGCGCGCCGAGGGCCTCCAGCCGCGCGGGCACCTCGGCCAGACCGCTCGCGTGCAGGGTGCCCGCCCCGCCGTCGTGCCCGGTGTTGAGCGCGGTGAGCAGCTCCCGCACCTCCTCGCCCCGGCACTCCCCCACGACGATCCGGTCGGGGCGCATCCGCAGCGACTCGCGCACGAGCCGCGCGAGTCCGATCCCTCCCGCGCCCTCGAGATTCGCCTGGCGGGCCTCGAGGGACACGTGATGCGGGTGGTCGATCCGCAGCTCCGCGACGTCCTCGATCGTGACGATGCGCTCGCGCTCGGGCGCGTGCGAGAGCAGCGCGCCCAGCAGGGTCGTCTTGCCCGTGCCCGTCGCGCCGGTCACGAGCAGGTTCTCGCGCGCGTGCACCATGCGCACCAGCCACGCCCGCACGGTGTCGGGGAACGCGCCCCCGGCGCTCAGCGCGTCGAGCGTCGCCTCGCCGAGCGCGGGGATCCGGATCGACAGCGCGGTCCCGCGGCGGGCGACCGGCGGGAGCACGGCGTGCACGCGGATGCCGCCGGACAGCCGCACGTCGACGCACGGCGTGCCGTCGTCGACGTGGCGGCCGCCCGCGGCGATCAGCGCCGTCGCGAGGTCGCGCACCTCCCGCTCCGAGGCGCGCCACGACGGATCGTGCTCCGCGCCGGCGCCGCGGTCGGCGAAGAGACCGTGGGCGCCGTTGACGAACAGATCGGTGACCCGCGGGTCCTCGAGGTAGGGCGCGAGCGCGCCGATTCCCGGGACGGGCGGGAGGCGGCGTGACCCCGCGGCCGCGGGGCGACGGGGGCGGACGACGAACGGATCGGGCATGCCCCGACGCTAGGTCTGCCCGCCCCGCGCGCGCCCCGATTCCACAGCGCCGATCCGCCGCCGGCGCGAGAAAGCGCCCTGTGAGCGAGCCCACCGACTTTCGGAGGTAGCCCCTGTCCGACGCCCGACGTAGATTCGGGAGCAACGTGCGACGACGCACGCCCGGCGCTTCGTCCGCCGGCGATCGATATCCGCAAAGGAGCGCGCTGCATGAGCAGTCAGATCGACCACCTCCTCGACGAGGACCGCCGCTTCGCCCCCGATCCGGCCTTCGCCGCGAACGCCGTGGCGAAGCCCGAGCTCTACGAGCGGGCCAAGACCGACCGCGAGGGCTTCTGGGCCGAGCAGTCGCGCGAGCTGCTGCACTGGAGCACGCCGTTCACGCAGGTGCTCGACTGGTCGAACCCGCCGTTCGCGAGGTGGTTCGCCGACGGCGCGCTGAACGTCGCCTACAACTGCCTCGACCGCCACGTGGAGGCGGGCAACGGCGACCGCGTCGCCCTGCACTTCGAGGGCGAGCCCGGTGATTCCCGCGCCGTCACCTACGCGGAGCTCACCGACGAGGTCAAGCGCCTCGCGAACGTGCTCACCGACCTGGGCATCGGCGAGGGCGACCGCGTCGCGCTCTACCTGCCGATGATCCCCGAGGCGGTCGCCTCGATGCTCGCCGTGGCCCGCATCGGCGCCGTGCACTCCGTCGTCTTCGGCGGCTTCAGCGCCGACAGCCTGCGCTCGCGCATCGACGACGCGGGCGCGAAGCTCGTCATCACCGCCGACGGCGGCTGGCGCAAGGGCAAGGTCTCGCCCCTGAAGCCGGCCGTCGATCAGGCCCTCGAGGATCGCGGCGGTCTCGGCCCGCAGGCCACCGTCGAGCACGTGCTCGTCGTGCGCCGCGGCGAGAACGAGGTCGACTGGGTCGAGGGCCGCGACATCTGGTACCACGACGTCGTGCCGCAGGCGGCCGCCGAGCACGAGCCGCAGGCGTTCCCCGCCGAGTCGCCGCTGTTCATCCTCTACACCTCGGGCACCACCGGGAAGCCGAAGGGCATCCTGCACACCTCGGGCGGCTACCTCACCCAGGCGGCGTTCACGCACCGGAACGTGTTCGACCTGCACCCCGAGAGCGACGTGTACTGGTGCACGGCCGACATCGGCTGGATCACGGGTCACTCCTACGTCGTGTACGGCCCGCTGGCCAACGGCGCCACGCAGGTGCTCTACGAGGGCACGCCCGAGTTCCCGGAGCCCGGCCGGTGGTGGGACGTCATCGAGAAGTACAAGGTGACCATCTTCTACACCGCCCCCACCGCGATCCGCGGCTTCATGAAGCAGGGCCGGCAGATCCCGCAGGCGCGCGACCTGTCGAGCCTGCGCCTGCTCGGCTCGGTGGGCGAGCCCATCAACCCCGAGGCGTGGATCTGGTACCGCGAGGTGATCGGCGCGGGCAAGACGCCCATCGTCGACACGTGGTGGCAGACCGAGACGGGCGCCATCATGGTGTCGGCGCTGCCCGGCATCACGGAGACCAAGCCCGGGTCCGCGCAGGTGCCCCTCCCCGGCATCTCGGCCGCCGTCGTCGACGAGAAGGGCGAGCCGGTCGGCGAGGGCAACGGCGGGCTGCTCGTCATCACCGAGCCGTGGCCCAGCATGCTGCGCGGCATCTGGGGCGACCCGGATCGCTTCGTCGAGACGTACTGGAAGATGTTCCAGGACAAGGGCTACTACTTCGCCGGCGACGGGGCGCGCCTCGACGACGACGGGGACATCTGGCTGCTGGGCCGCGTCGACGACGTCATGAACGTCTCGGGACACCGCCTCTCGACCGCCGAGATCGAGTCGGCGCTCGTGGCGCACGAGGCCACGGCCGAGGCCGCGGTCGTGGGCGCCTCGGACGCGACGACCGGCCAGGCGGTGGTGGCGTTCGTCATCCTCAAGGAGAGCTTCCTGCGCGCGCACAGCGCCGAGGGGCTGGCGAACGACCTGCGCGCCTGGGTGGGCGAGCAGATCGGGCCGATCGCCCGGCCGCGCGACGTCTACATCGTGGGCGAGCTGCCCAAGACCCGCTCCGGCAAGATCATGCGACGCCTGCTGCGCGACGTCGCCGAGGGCCGTGAAGTGGGAGACACCACCACGCTCGCCGACACCGCGGTCATGAGCATCATCTCGGCGCAGGTCAAGTAGCGGCGGTCCCGAACGCCTCGCACCGCTGATCGCGGTGCGGGGCGTTCACCGTGCGGGTATGCTCAGCTCCCTCATCCGCTCGCGCACCGTGCGAAACACGGCGGGGTCGAACGGGAAGTCCCCGCCGTCCTCACCCACCAGCCGCATAACCTCGTCGCCGAGCGTGATGGAGAAGTTCACGATCATCCGCGCCTCGGTGGCGTGATCGGCGTCCGCCAGGCGAGCCGATGCCGGATGCGCATCGAGCCAGTTCTCGATCACGTCCTGCAGTCCGGCGCGGCTCGTCCCGGCCGCCCACGACACCGTCGTCGTCGTGCCCGGCTCCCGGGCGAAAAGCGCGAACCGCTTGCGCAGGAGTTCGTCGTCGCCCTGCCCGCGGACGGTCTCCATCACGATCCGCGAGGCGGCGATCACGAGGTCGTCTCGGTGCGCGCTCAAAATGCGCTCGGTGAGCACAGGGTCGTAGACCAGGGCGGATCCGAAGATCGCATGCTCGAGCGAGGGGAAGTAGTTGAAGAACGTGCTGCGCGACACCATCGCCACTTCGCAGATGCGGTCGACCGTCACGGCGTGAACGCCTTCCTCATAGGCGATTCCGACCGCGGCCTCCTCCATGGCCCGACGCGCGACGCGCATCTTCTTCTCGCGGAGCCCTTCCGTCATCGCCGTCCCTCCTCTCCCTTCATCCCACCCTAGGTCGATCTCCCTGGGTTGCGTAAAAGTTTGGACTGAGTCCATACTTAGCCACGAACCATCAGAAAGGATCGCCATGCCTCACAACGTCGCACGACGACGTCGGAATCTGGTCTCCCCGCTACGCACCGCAGGTGTGCTGTCCGTAGCCACCGGCCTTGTCTTGGTGGGGCTGCCTGCGATCGCCAGCGCCGCGGAGTCCGAAGCAGGCCACATACTCATCACGACGACTCTCTCCGACGGGACGGCATCCGCTCCGCTCGGCGGCGCGACCGTGACCGTGCTCTCCACCGACGAGCTCGACCAGGTCATCGCCACCGGCACCACCTCGGCAGACGGAACCGTGTCCGTGCGCATACCCGCGACGGACACCAGCTTCATCGCCGAGGCATCCTGGCCCGGTGCTGTCGGCGACCTCGTCGAACCCGCGGCGAGGAGGGAGTTCAACCCCACGCGGGGAGATGCCGTCACCGTCCCGCTGGAGGGCTCCTTCGGTGAGATCAGCGGCGCGGTGACCGCGACGTCGGATGCCTCCCCTCTCGCCGACCTCTCGGGCGCGAGCGTCACCATCCTCAGTGGCGGCACGGCAGTGCAGCGCGTCGCCGTCGCCGCAGACGGCACATTCCGATCAGGCTCATTGCCGACGACATCCACCGACGATTACAGCATCCGCTTCGAGCCGGCCACGGGATTCACGCTCGCGGATGCGCAGCCGTCGGACAATCCCGCCTTCGCGCTTCCCCGAGGCGAAGAGAGCCCCAGCCTCATCGATGTGGCCCGCTCCTTCGCGCTCATCTCGGATACCGCGGCACCGACCCCCTCACCCACAGCCACACCCACACCCACACCCACCGCCACCCCGACACCGACGCCCACCGCCACCCCGACACCGACGCCCACCGCCACCCCGACACCGACGCCCACGCCCACCCCGACACCGACGCCCACCGCCACCCCGACACCGACGCCCACCGCCACCCCGACACCGACGCCCACCCCCACAGACACCCCGACACCGACACCCACCCCCACAGACACCCCGACACCCACACCCACGCCCTCCACCGACCCGGTACAGCAGGCCTACATCGCGGTCTTCCAGCGCCCGGACGATGTCGGCCTCACCGGCGCTTTCAGCGGCATCTCAGAGCCCGAGCTTGCCGACCTGCTCGCGGCCGCGGCGGGCACGCCGAATGTCACATTCCCTCTCCTCAACGGCTCGGGACGCGCGCTCGGCCTCGCGGAGCGGCCGTCTACGAACGAGGCGGCCGCCGCATCCCAGCTACTGTCGCCGGTGGTCTCCAGGCTGCCGGGCGTGACCGTGAACGAGATCTCGCTCACCGCGTTCGATCTCGAAGGGGCTCTGCGCGCTGTCCAGGATCAGCGCGTCCCGCTGCTCGACCAGCAGCTTTCCTCTCAGGTGACGGATGTGCAGAAACGCAACGCCCGCGTGGTCACGCTCAACGCGGCCATCACGGCCCTGAACGCATACGTCGCCGGGCCGACTGATGAGTCGCTGGCCACTGCGATCGCGGCCGCACGCCCGGCCGTGGAGTCGCACGTTCTCCTTTCGGCGACGTCGGACTCCACCGAGGTGAGAACGGCCGCTGCCGACCTCGTCGCAACGCTGCGCATCGAACTCGACGCCGTCACGAACACTCAGCAGATGGATGTGCTGCGACTGGCCGGCTTGACCGACAAGCGCAGTGAAGCGTTCGACCTGATGTCCTCATTCCTGACGAAGATGCAGGGTTCGCGGTCGTCGATCATCGGCAACATGCGATCGACCCCGGTATCGCTCGGCACTGTCCAGTGGGACCGCGCCGCCATCACCGGCGGCTTCAACCTCACCGGCGTCACGAACGGGGAGCACCACCTCATCCTCAGCTTCGACGACATCGGCCTCACCGTCGTTGCCGCGGTGACCGTGCAGCGCAATGAACTCGCCGCGACCGGAGGCGAGTTGAGCCCGGCGCTCTGGGTCGGGGCAGCACTGCTCGTGCTCGGAGCGGGCGCACTGATCGGCTCATCGCTCCGGACGCGGCGCCGTACGCGCGTCTGATGCGGTGACACGGGCGGAGGCCGCCGGCGCCATCGGCGCGGGCGGTCTCGGGCGAGCTCGAGCTCGAGCTGGCGTTGCTCCCCATCGTCCGCGAGACGTGTCGCGGTCTCCTCACCGGACCGGGCATCGGGACTGACGACGAGAATGACAACGTCGCCCCTCTCCGCTCAACCCCAACGAACCGATCGCTGACGCGTACTTTGACAACAACCGGCCAGGCGGTGGTGGCCTTCGTCATCCTCAAGGAGAGCTTCCTGCGCGCGCACAGCGCCGAGGGGCTGGCGAACGACCTGCGCGCCTGGGTGGGCGAGCAGATCGGGCCGATCGCCCGGCCGCGCGACGTCTACATCGTGGGCGAGCTGCCCAAGACCCGCTCCGGCAAGATCATGCGGCGCCTGCTGCGCGACGTCGCCGAGGGCCGCGAGGTCGGCGACACGACGACGCTGGCCGACACCGCCGTCATGAGCGTCATCAGCGCCCAGGTGCGCTGACGTCGCTATATCCGCAAGTCTGTGCCAACTCCGGGCGGGCGAGCACGCGGACTTGGCACAGACTTGCGGACTAACCGCTCACGCGAAGGTGAAGGCCACCTCGACCTCGACGGGCGCGTCGAGCGGCAGCACCGCGACGCCGACCGCGGAGCGGCTGTGCGCCCCGGCCTCGCCGAAGATCTCGCCGAGCAGCTCGCTCGCGCCGTTGACGACGCCGGGCTGACCGGTGAACGCGGGATCGGAGGCGACGAAGCCGGTCACCTTGAACACGCCGGTCAGGCGGTCGACGCCGCCCACGGCCGCCGCGGCGGCCGCGATCGCGTTCAGCGCGCAGGTACGGGCCAGGTCCTTCGCCTCGGCGGCGGGCACGAGCCCGTCGCCCTCGCCCACCTTGCCCGTGGCCGGCAGGCTGCCCGCCACCATCGGCAGCTGACCCGAGGTCCAAGCGAGGTCACCGTGCACCCTGGCCGGGATGTAGGCGGCCACCGGCGGCACGACCGAGGGCAGCTCGAGGCCCAGCTCGCGCAGGCGCGCGGAGACGGTCACCGCTCGTCCTCGAACTGCTTGGCCGCCTCCGCGGCCGCGCCGAGGCCGGCGTTGGCCTCGCCCGATCCGACCGGGCGCTTCAGATAGGCGACGAGGCCGCCCTCCGGGCCCTGGACGACCTGCACGAGCTCCCAGCCCTGCTTGCCCCAGTTGTTCAGGATCGCTGCCGTGTTGTGGATCAGCAGCGGCGTCGTGAGGTACTCCCACGTGGTCATGACTCTCCCGTCATCGAGCGGCGCATCGCGAGTCCCCGGCGTCCGCGCGAACCATGTGCGCGGCCCTCCGCGTGCCGCCGCCGCATGTGAGGCGTCCCCCAGGGAACTCGCTTACCATCACCATATGCCCAACGCGAAAAGGACGCCGAGCGGCGTGCTCAGCGGCGTGCTCGGCCTCGTCGGCCTGAGCGCCGTCGCGGGCCTGCTGGTCACCGCGGCCGTCACCCCCGCCATCGCGATGAGCGGTGCCGCCGCCTCGAGCGCGATCAGCCTGTTCGAGAACCTGCCGGGCATCCTCAAGGTGGATCGTCCGATGGAGCCGAGCACCATCTACGCGAAGGACGAGGCCGGCAACGATGTGCAGCTGGCGACGTTCTACGACCAGAACCGCCAGCCGGTCGAGTACGACCAGGTCTCGCGCCACATCTACGACGCGATCCTCTCGAGCGAGGACCCGCGCTACTACGAGCACGGCGGCGTCGACCTCATCGGCACCACGCGCGCCCTGCTCAACAACGCCTCCGGCGGCACCACACAGGGCGGATCGTCCATCAGCCAGCAGTACGTGAAGAACGTGCTCATCCAGCAGTGCGAGCAGGAGGCCGCGGACGACGAGGAGCTGCGGGAGTGCTTCATGAAGCACACCAACTCCGAGGGCGTGGAGGGCTATGAGCGCAAGCTGCAGGAGATGCGCTACGCCATCGCGATCGAGAAGGAGTACTCGAAGGACGACATCCTGCTCGGGTACCTGAACATCGCGAACTTCGGCGGCCAGACGTACGGGATCGAGGCCGCCGCGCGCTACTACTTCAACACGAGCGCCAAGGATGTCACGGTCGGCCAGGCGGCGGTGCTCGCCGGCATCGTCCAGAACCCGAACATCTACCGCATCGACATGCGCGACGGGTCGACCGTCGACGAGGACGGCAACCCGATCAACAGCGAGGCCGACGGCTACTCGCTCACCAAGGGCCGCCAGCTGTATGTGCTCAAGCGCCTCCTCGAGGACGGCAAGATCACGCAGGAGCAGCACGACCAGGCGGCGGCCGAGCCGATCGTGCCCGCCATCACGCCCACCGACCAGGGGTGCCGGACGGCCGGCGGATCCGCCTACTTCTGCCAGTACGTGCGGTCGATCATCCTGACCGACGAGGCCTTCGGCGCGTCGCCGACGGAGCGCGCGCAGAAGCTGCAGCGCGGCGGCCTCGACATCTACACGACGCTCGACCTGGGCGTGCAGCGCGCCGGCGAGGACGCGATGCGCGACTGGGCGCCCAGCCACATCGACGGCATGAACTTCGGTGCGACCGGCGTCTCCATGGAGGCGCAGACGGGTCGGATCCTGGCGATGGTGCAGAACACGGAGTTCACCGAGAACAGCCAGGAGCCGGGCAAGACGTCCATCATCTACGCCGCGGACGCGGCGCACGGGGCGTCCACCGGCTTCGAGGTCGGGTCGTCCTACAAGCTCTTCACGCTGATCGACTGGCTCGAGAAGGGCAAGTCCGTCAACCAGCGCCTCAACGGCACCAAGCACACGTTCTCGAGGATGAAGGCCTGCGGCCAGATCTCGCCGTCCGCGAAGGACACGGGCCAGATCGGCAACTACGGCGGCAGCGGCGGGTACTACGGCACGCCCATGACGTTCACGCGCGACTCGCTCAACACGGGCTACCTCGCGATGGCCGAGCAGCTCGACATCTGCGACATCAACAAGGTCGCCGAGCGGATGGGCGTGACGCTGGCGAACGGCGAGTCGGTGACCAAGACGAACGTGCCCTACGACGTGCTCGGGTCGAAGAACATCGCCCCGATGGACATGGCGGCCGCCTACGCCGCCGTCGCCAACGGCGGCGTGCTCTGCGAGCCCATCGCGATCGACCGCGTCGTCGACTCCGGGGGCGTCGAGCAGCCCGTGCCCGAGCCCAACTGCGAGAAGGTCATCGAGCCGAACGTCGCCGCCACGGCGGCGCACGTGCTGCAGGGCGTCATGCAGCCCGGAGGCACCGGCTACACATCGAACACCCGCGACGGCGTCCCGCTCATCGGCAAGACCGGCACGCACGAGGACGACCAGACCTTCATGGTGGAGTCCTCGACCAAGGTCGCGACCGCCGTCTGGGTGGGCAACGTCGACTCCGTGCAGGAGAACGGCCAGTGGGTGCGCAAGAGCATGTCGCGCCAGTGGGCGAACGGCATCAGGCTGTCGGACATCCGCCACAGGATCGCGCCGGCGCTGCAGTCGGCGGCCAACGCGAAGTACGGCGGCGACCCGTTCCCCGAGGCCGACCGCAACCTGCTCGTGACGCCGATGGCCGACCTCCCCGATGTCACGGGCAAGACGGTCGAGGAGGCCACGCGCATCCTGAGCGCCGCCGGTTTCGACGCGAACGTCGGCGAGCCCGTCACGGGCGACCAGCCCGACGGCACCGTGCAGACGCAGGAGCCGGGCGCCGGACGCGTCGCCGTGGGGACCGTCGTGACCATCAGCCCCAGCAACGGGCAGGGCGTGCGCGTGCCGAACGTGGCGGGCGCGGCCATGGCGGCGGCGCTGGGCGCCCTGCAGTCGGCCGGCCTCGACCCCGCGCGGGGTTCCTGCTCGGAGGCCAAGGGCGCCGGCAGCGGCAAGGCCACCGGCACCGCGCCCGCGGCGGACGAGCTCGTCGCACCGGGCACGCGCGTGACCGTCGACTACCAGGCCGACGACTGCGGCGGCGGCAACAACGGCGGCGGCAACAACGGCGGCGGCAACGACGACGATTGAATGATCGGACTCCTCGCATGATCGGCCGCCTCACCCGCGGCGTCGCCGGCGTCGTGGGCGCCGGTGCCGCCGCCGGCGCCCTCGCCGCCGCGTGGGGCGTCGGGATCGAGCGCCACCTGTACACGGTGCGTCACCACGTCGTGCGCATTCTGGAGCCCGACGCCCGCCCCATCCGCGTCCTGCACCTCTCGGATGCGCACATGGCGCCGTGGCAGCGCCGCAAGCAGGACTGGATCGCCCGGCTCGCCGGGCTGCGGCCGGACCTGATCGTCAACACCGGAGACAACCTGGGACACCCCGACGGTCTCCGCGGCATCCGAGCGGCGTTCGCGCCGTTCGCGGGCGTGCCAGGCGTCTTCGTCCACGGCTCGAACGATCTCTATGCGCCCACGCCGAAGAACCCGTTCCAGTACCTCGCCGGGCCGTCGCGGCGGCACAGCGAGCCCACGCGGCTCGACACGGATGCGCTCGACGCGTATCTGTCGGATGAGCTGGGCTGGCGGCGGATCGACAACACCGCGGTCCGCATGACCGTGGCCGGATCGGACCTGCGGTTCGCCGGAACGGACGACGCCCACCACGGCAGCGATCGCGTCGACGACACCCTCGCCGCGCTCGCCGCCCTCGGCGGGGACGGTCCGACCATCGGCGTGACGCACGCGCCCTACCGCCGCATCCTGAGCGCCCTGGCCGGTGCGGGAGCCGACATGCTGTTCGCCGGCCACACGCACGGCGGCCAGGTGCGTGTGCCGTTCGTGGGCGCCCTCGTGGGAAACTGCGATCTGCCGCTCTCGCAGGTGCGCGGGCTGTCGACGTGGACGCACGACGGGCGCTCCGTCCCGCTGAACGTCAGCGCCGGGCTCGGCCACTCGATCTACGCGCCGGTGCGCTTCGCGTGCCGCCCGGAGGCCTCGCTCCTCACCCTCGCTCCGCGCGTCTGATCACCGCTTCACGCTGCGCGGAGCCTCGGGGTGCGCCCACTCGCCACTCCACGCGCTGCTTCGCATCGCGCGGAGCCTCCGGCGAGCGGGGCCCGCCTTCATCACCGCGATCAAACGACTGAGGGACCCGCCTTTCGGCGGGTCCCTCAGTCGTTTACGTCGGGCTGCTGCGAAACTACTGCCAACAAGGGCGGAGAACCGCGGAACTGGCCGAACTCCTGGCCACTGCGCGAGGCTCGACGCGGGAAGCGGATGACCGGCCAATCCCCCAGCAAAACGCACTGCATCGATCGGCCCCAAGGCTCATCATCGATGACTATGCGGCCGGAGCATCCACGCATGAGCTTGCCAATCGGTACAACGTGCGCCGCAACACCGTCCGCGACACGCTCCGCCGCACCGGGTTCGACCTCACCGCCAAGTCGAAGCGCGCAGCCCTGAGCGAGGAGCAGAAGGCCGAGGCTCGGCGTCTGTTCGCCAGCGGGGCGACCCGACGCGAGCTGATCGAGATGTACGGAGTGAGCGAATCCACGATCAGACGGGTACTGCGTCCTCGTCGATGAACGGCACCTACTCCTCTTCGGAGGGCCCGGCCGTCACGAAGCCCTCCTTCGCCATGATGCGCCGTCGTCGCGAGTACATGCGCTCCAGAAGCGGTACGTACATGTCGCGGTAGTCATGAACGGTGGCGGGGAGGTGACTGGCATCATGCCCGCGGGTGATGCGTCCGATCTGCTGGATCACTCGCCCCTTGAAGGAGACCGGAACTCCCAGGAACAGCGTGTTGAGCGCCGGGAGATCGAGCCCTTCGCCGGCGACCTTGTCGATGGCGAGGAGCACGTATGGCTGCTGCCGTGCTTCCATCTCGTTGAGAGACGCTCTAATGCTTCGGCGTTCCGCGGTGGGGAGGCGCCCATGGAGCCCGACCACTGGCGCCGCGCATCCCTTCAATGCATCTGCGAGCGCGTCGAGATGCTCGAGCCTGTTCGTCAGGACGAGGCACGTCCGCCCCTGGGCGACCGCCTCACTGATGTGCCGGGCGATCATCGCGTTGCGTTCGGGATCGGCGGCGAGCTCCGAGTAGATCGCTTGGATAGACGGTCCGTCTGTCCCGGGCTCGTCCGTGCGGAAGGTCGTCTCGTGGACGATCAGCTTGCGCTCCGCTCGCTCCTGAGAGTCGAGCACGTGCCGCACCGGCCCGCACTGCATCGTGATCAGGCCGTTCATCTGATCGGCACGGTAGGGGGTCGCTGTCAGCCCGACCCAGTAGCGTGCGCTGACATTGCGCAGGGCGGCCTCGGTCGCGGGAGCGGCGACGGCATGGCACTCGTCGACGATGATCTGCCCGTACTCTTCCAGCACCGCAGGGTCGGCGTTCCGGTGCGAGACGGACTGCATCGTGATCAGGTCCACGACACCTCGCCGCTTCCGACGCCCGGCTCCCAGCTGTCCGATCTGCTTGTCGGTGAGGCCGAGGAACTGCTGAAGACGCTCACGCCACTGTGTGAGCAGTTCGGCCCGGTTCACGAGGATCGCCGTCGGCCTGGCGCGCTCGGCGATGAGCGCGCAGGCCATGACCGTCTTGCCCGCCCCGGGCGGTGCAACGAGCACTCCGGTGTCATGTGCGAGGAGCGCGTCGACGGCTTCCTGTTGCTTCTCTCGCAGCTGCCCCGTGAATGTCAGCTCCAGACGTGTCTGCGCCGTCGCTGTTGCCTCGATCGCTGCCTGGAATCCCGCATCCGCGAGGAGCGCCACGGTTTCGTCGGTAAGCCCCCGTGGTAGCCGCAGCTCGTGCTCGTCGTGCTCGAAGCTGGTGACCAGGCGTGGCGTCCCGAAGGTGCTGAACCGCTGTGCTTGCCTGCGATAGAACTCGGGGTTGGGCACCGATGCCATGTGCTTGAGCTCGGTGATCACAATGCCCGGAAGGTGTGCCGTCGGGACGTGCAACAGAGCATCGCGGCGAAGCTTCAGCGACCTATGCGCGGTTCCGCGCGCGGCCGCTCGAATGCTCGCTCGCCGTGGCCTGGCGCCCAACGACTCGGCGGGCCCCACGCGCGCCTCTGCGTGGCTCGTCGCTCCAAGTTCCCTGATTCGTTCTGCGGAGACGGGCGTCGTCGACGCGAGTGCCGCGAATTGGTCCTCGTGCGGACGCCATGTGTCGGGGTCGACGAACACGGTCGTCCCGCGTCGGCGGCAGTCGCCTTGCAAGGGCAACGCGATGAGGTTGCCCAGGCGCGCCCGCCCTGAGGATCGTTCGGGCAGCGTGTCCTGCGAGGGAAAGAAGCGGTCGTAGCTGCGGAAGTCCATCGCCGGCCTGCGGGTCATCGCAGCGCGCAGGAGCCGCATCCCGGCTGCGCGAGCCGTCATGGCGGGGAGCACATCCTCGAAGAAGATCCAGACATGCGCGCCTTCGCCGGAACGGGAGACCTCGGTGAGCGCGTGGATCCCAACCTGCTCGCACTCTGCGACGAAGGCCGCGGCATCGTGCCGCCACTCTGCGTCGTCGAAATCGCAGACGAGAAGCCTGCACTGGTCGCCTTCGAGCATCGGGTAGAGACCGATATGGAACTCGCGTTCCCCCGGGAGCAGCCGCGCCCCGCAGATGCCGTTCGATCGTGCGCTCATCGAGTGGCCGGTAGTCAGCAGCGGTCTCGGAGCCGGTGTAGAAGCCGCCGCGCACGGCAGGGCTCCAGCCGGACTTCCCCGTGCGCGCGCTGGTCCAGCGCGTTGCGTAGACGTCGTTCCTGCCGGTGAAGCGCGCTCGGAACAAGGCGAGCTTCTCGGCGCTCGACGAGGCCGCCGTGACGGTAGGAAGCAGATCGGAGCGAGGGCGCGCGCCGACCGGCTCCTCTCGCTGAAGCTCCCTCAGCTGTTCGCGGGCTTCTGCAAGTTCCCGCTCCAGTCTCGCGATCCGTGTCCGCAGGGCATCGATCTCAGCGGTGGTCTCCGGACGGCGCACGGCTCCCAGGCTACCGAGCGCCCCCGGACCGTCGGTGATGCGCAAAGAAAAGACCCGGCGCCAGAGGCGCCGGGTGGTATGACCCCATGTTAGCACTCGTCACCATGGTGCGGGCTTCGTGATCCGGGACGAGATCACGTTCGGGAGCTGATGCGCGTAGAGGTCATCGGGCTCAAGACGGTACCACCAGTGGTTGCCTGCGCCTTCGGTCGGCGTCCCTGCGAGCTTGCCCGCGCGGACCCCTTTCGTCGGGTTGATCAGGCCGACGGGAACGTGCTCGCGCGCGACGCCGATCGGGTAGGCGAGGTCGCTGTCATTGCTGATGACGACGGCCGCATCCACCCTACGGGTGAGCACGTCGATCAGCAGATGGGAGGCGATGTTCACGTCGCTGCCCTTCTCCTCGCGCCGGGCGACGGAGGCCATGAACGTCGCGCCCGGGACGTCCTGGCCGCTGTGGTCCTGGATCATGATCGGCCAGTCCGGTTCGACGAGAACAGGTTTGCTGTTGCGTCCTTTGACGGCCAGCGGCGCCGTCGACACGCGCGCGACGTACGTTCCGAAGCTGATCCTCGTCGCCGAGCCCGTGTGCGCCAGAGCCCGCAGGTACACGTCCTGCTCCCGCTGCCCCTCGGGGTTGCTCGCACCGCTGATCCGGGCCGTGCAGTAGGTGACGTTCTCGATCGTCACCTCTCCCCAGTGCGAACGGGTGGCGATCACACTCTCGACCATGCCTCGCAGATCCAGCCAGCGCCATCCCGGCGTCGACCGCCCGCAGAGCCCGCGCGCACCGTAGTACAGGTTGTACCCGTCGATGTAGACGCCGACCCTCATACGGACGAGCATAGAAGCGACCACTGACGTCGAGACGCGAACCGGTGCGACATGCCACACCTCGATGACGACACCTACTGGGAAAGGCGCCTGCTTCTATGCTCCGACTGGGCGACAGGAGGGCCCGCGCTATCCCGTCTGACCCCGACGAAGCAGTGGCTACTCCACGCGTTCTATCTCCCATCGAAGCCGCTGCGCAGGAGCGCCGTGGCCGAACACCGCCGCCGAATCGTCACACGCGATCGAGACCTGCCGAGGCGAGCGAGCGTCGCCTTCCAGGAGTTCCTCGACGCGCAGGAAGCCGTCGATCACGACAGGCGAACGGCGCCTCCCGTGTCCCCGCGGCGCGGGCCGACGCGCGGCAGACGCGGCCGAGACGAGATCCGCCTCCGAAGTCTCGTCCGCCCCGAACCCGACGCGAAGCTTCTCGCGCAGGCGCTGTTGCTCGCCTGGACAGAAAGCACCTCGGGGAAACCCGACGACGATCCGCCTGGTTGACTTCCCACAAGGTACCTCACGGGAAAGAAAACAAGACGAACCCTGAATTCACGGCGTAGCCAGGTATTTCTCTCCGAACTGTTGCCGAGATGGCGACGAGTCCTTCACCCTCAACACAAGAGTCAAGGTTGCAAGAAGAAGCCCCTCATCAGGCATTATCTGACGTCCGATGAGAGACTTCCTCGTGTATCCGTCGGGGTGACAGGATTTGAACCTGCGGCCTCTTCGTCCCGAACGAAGCGCGCTACCAAGCTGCGCCACACCCCGTTTTGCAACCCTGCAAGTCTACCTGATGCCGCGGGCTGCGACGAACCGGTGCCCGAACCGGCGCGAACGGACACGTAGGCTTGGGGGGTGACAGAGAAGACCCCGCTGGTCGTCGCCTTCGACCTCGACGACACCCTGGCCCCCTCCAAGAGCCCCATCGACGCGCGCATCGGCGAGCTGCTCATCCGGCTCGCAGACCGCGTCGAGGTCGCCGTGATCTCCGGCGGACAGATCGGGCAGTTCCGCTCGCAGCTGGTCGAGCGCCTGCCGCACGCGCCGGGCGCGCTCGAGCACGTCCACCTGCTGCCGACCTGCGGCACGCAGTACTTCCGGTACGACGGCACCGACTTCGCCGTGCTGTACGCGCAGGACCTCACCGAGGACGAGAAGCAGCGGGCGCTCGTCGCCGTCGAGGAGGAGGCCCGGCGCCTGGCCTACTGGGAGAGCGACACGTGGGGCCCGATCCTGGAGGATCGCGGCTCGCAGATCACGTTCTCGGCCCTCGGCCAGGCCGCGCCGGTCGACGCCAAGCGCGCGTGGGACCCGACGGGCGCGAAGAAGTCCGCCCTGCGCGACGCCGTCGCGGCCCGCGTGCCCGACCTGGAGGTGCGCTCGGGCGGATCGACGTCGGTCGACATCACGCGCAAGGGCATCGACAAGGCATACGGGATGCGCCGCCTCGCCGAGCAGACCGGCGTGGCGCTGTCCGACATGCTCTTCTACGGCGACCGCCTCGATCCGGACGGCAACGACTACCCCGTGCTCGCGATGGGCGAGGTCGCGTGCGTCTCGGTCACCGGCTGGCAGGACACCGCCGACAAGCTGGACGCCCTGATCCCGACCCTGCCGCCGCGCGCCTGACGCGGGGGGGCACCGGGTCCCGCGCCCGCCCCGACGGGTCAGCCGTCGTAGCCGCGCGGATTGCGCTGCTGCCAGTTCCACACGTCGCGCGTCATGTCGTCGATCGTGCGGGTGGCCGCCCAGCCCAGCTCCCGCTGCGCCTTCGACGGGTCGCAGTAGGTGGCGGCGAGGTCGCCCGCCCGGCGCTCGGCCATGACCTTCGGCAGCTCGCGCCCCACGGCCTTCTCGAACGAGGCGATCAGCTCGAGCACGCTCACGGGCCTGCCCGTGCCGAGGTTGTAGGCCACCAGCCCGGGCTGCGCCTTCTCGAGCGCCGCGACGTGCCCCTCGGCCAGGTCGACCACGTGGATGTAGTCACGCAGACCCGTGCCGTCGGGGGTGTCGTAATCGCTGCCGTACACGTTGATCTCGGGCAGCGATCCCACGGCCACGCGCGCCACGAACGGCATGAGGTTGTTGGGGATGCCCTTCGGGTCCTCGCCCACCAGGCCCGACTCGTGCGCGCCGACCGGGTTGAAGTAGCGCAGCAGCGTGACGTTCAGCTCGGGGTTGACGCGCTGCACGTCGGCGAGCACGACCTCGTTCATGAGCTTCGACTTCGAGTACGGGTTCGACAGGTGCACGAGGTCGCGCGTGGCCTCCTCGGTGAACGGCAGGTCCGCCGGATCGGAGTAGACCGTGCCGGTGCTCGAGAAGATGAACGAGGTGATGCCGCGCTCGAGGCCCACCTTCATGAGCGTGTACGTCGTGTCGAGGTTGTTGCGGTAGTACAGCAGCGGCTTCTGCACCGACTCGCCCACGGCCTTCTTGGCCGCGAAGTGCATGATCGCGTCGAACGGACCGTGTTCGTCGAAGGCGCGCTCGACGTCGTCCGCGTGCGCGGCGCTGCCAGCCACGAGCGGTGCGCGCTTTCCCGTGATCTGATGGATCCGGTCCGTGACGATCCCGCTCGTGTTCGTCAGGTCGTCGAGCAGCACGGCCTCGTGGCCGGCCTCGAGGAGGGCGATCGCAGTGTGGGTCCCGACGTATCCGGCGCCGCCGGCAAGGAGTACTCGCATGCCCCCAGCCTACGGCCGTCGCCGGCGTGCGCCCGCGCGTCAGCGCGCGCCGAGCGCTCCCCCGGACTCCTCCAGGTAGCAGGCGCCGCACAGCGACTCGTAGGTGACGAAGTGGTCGTCGCGCACGGCGGCCGTGGCCGCGTCGATCGCCACCTGATCGCCGTCGAACACGAACCGCCCGCCCACGACGCGGCCGTTGAACAGCGCCTTGCGTCCGCAGCGGCAGATCGTCTTCAACTCCTCCAGCGAGTGCGCGATCTCCAGCAGGCGAGCGGATCCCGGGAAGGCGGCGGTGCGGAAGTCCGTGCGGATCCCGTAGGCCATGACGGGGATGCCGTCCTCCACCGCGATGCGGAACAGGTCGTCCACCTGCGGCGAGGTGAGGAACTGCGCCTCGTCCACGAGGAGGCACGCGACGTCACGCGGGCGGCCGGGGATGAGCGCGTCGTCCACCCCCGCGCGGACCCGCTCGCGGTGCGTGCGGAAGAGGGCGCGCGCGTCGGCGTCCGGCGCGATCAGGAAGTCGACCGTGCGCGTCACGCCCAGGCGAGACTCGATCTGATCCGCGCCCTTCGTGTCGATCGCCGGCTTCGCCAGCAGCACCGCCTGGCCGCGCTCCTCGTAGTTGTAGGCCGCCTGCAGCAGCGCGGTGGACTTCCCGGAGTTCATCGCGCCGTATCGGAAGTACAGTTTGGCCACCGCACAAGCCTACGCGCGCGGGGCGCGCCGCCGGGCACTCCGCCGCCGCGGAGGCGCTCACTCCCCCGCGTGCACGGCGACGACCGACCGGGCTCGTCCACAGGCGGCGGTCGGGCGCCATCCGTCCACGGATCCGGCACGCGCGCTCCGCGTCGCGACCCGCGCCCGTAGCGTCGATGCCGACCCGTCACCACCGACGAGCCCCACAGAATCACCGAAGACCCGAGGAGGATCGGATGCCCGTCTACACCGTCGACAGCGACATCGTCATGGAGAAGGCCGCCGCCGTCGGCGGCACGGTCGGCCGCCTGCAGGCAGAGACCGCCACCCTGCAGGCCCAGCTGCGCGACCTGCAGGGCTCGTGGACCGGCATGGCCGCGGGGGCCTTCCAGTCCAGCGCCGAGGAGTGGCGCGCCGTGCAGGCGCAGGTGGAGCAGGCGCTCGCGGCGCTCGGCGAGTCGCTGCGCGCCGCCGGCACGCACTACGCCGACACCGAGCACGCGGCGATGGCCATGTTCCGCTGACCCGCGCCGAAGACGACGAACGGCCCCTCCGAGGAGGGGCCGTTCGTGTACGTCAGCTCTGGCGAGCCGATGGACCTCGCTTCGACTCCGGCGCCTGGCGGCACCTTCTCTCAGCGTTGATCCGCCGGGACTCAACGCCGCTGCGCGGCATTGAGTCCCGTCGCATCAGAAGTCCATGCCGCCCGCGGCGTCGGCCGGCGCCGGCTGGTTCTTCTCCGGCTTGTCGGCGACGACGGCCTCGGTGGTGAGGAACAGGCCGGCGATCGACGCCGCGTTCTGCAGCGCCGAGCGCGTCACCTTCGCCGGGTCGATGATGCCCGCGCCGAACATGTCGACGTACTCACCCGTGGCGGCGTTGAGGCCCTGGCCGGCGGGGAGCTCGGCGACCTTGGCGGCCACGACGCCCGGCTCGAGGCCGGCGTTGAGCGCGATCTGCTTCAGCGGCGCCTCGATGGCGATGCGCACGATGCCCGCACCGGTCGCCTCGTCGCCCTGGAGCTGCAGCTTGTCGAACGCGGTCGCGCCGGCCTGGATGAGGGCCACGCCACCACCGGGGACGATGCCCTCCTCGACGGCCGCCTTCGCGTTGCGCACGGCGTCCTCGATGCGGTGCTTGCGCTCCTTGAGCTCCACCTCGGTGGCCGCACCCGCCTTGATGACGGCCACGCCGCCGGCGAGCTTGGCGAGGCGCTCCTGCAGCTTCTCGCGGTCGTAGTCGCTGTCGGTGTTCTCGATCTCGCGACGGATCTGGGTCACGCGGCCCTCGATCTGGCCCGCGTCGCCCGCGCCCTCGACGATGGTCGTCTCGTCCTTCGTGACGATGACCTTGCGCGCGCGGCCGAGCAGGTCGAGCTCGGTGTTCTCGAGCTTGAGGCCGACCTCCTCGGTGATGACCTGGCCGCCGGTGAGGATCGCGATGTCCTGCAGCTGGGCCTTGCGACGGTCGCCGAAGCCGGGGGCCTTCACGGCGACCGACTTGAAGATGCCGCGGATCTTGTTCAGCACGAGCGTGGCCAGGGCCTCGCCCTCGACGTCCTCGGCGATGATGACGAGCTCCTTGCCCGACTGGATCACCTTGTCGACGACCGGCAGCAGATCCTTGATGTTCGAGATCTTCTGGTTGGCGATGAGGATGTACGGGTCCTCGAAGACGGCCTCCTGGCGCTCCGGGTCCGTGACGAAGTAGGGGTTCAGGTAGCCCTTGTCGAAGCGCATGCCCTCGGTGAGCTCGAGCTCGGTGCCGAACGCCTGGGCCTCCTCGACCGTGACGACGCCCTCCTTGCCCACCTTGTCGATGGCCTCGGCGATGAGCGCGCCGATCTCCGGGTCGGCGGCCGAGATCGACGCGGTGGCGGCGATCTGGTCCTTCGACTCGACCTCCTTGGCGTTCGCGAGCAGCTCGTCCGTGACGGCCTTGACGGCCTTCTCGATGCCGCGCTTCAGGCTGATCGGGTCGGCACCGGCCGCGACGTTGCGCAGGCCCTCGCGCACGAGCGCCTGGGCGAGGACGGTCGCCGTCGTCGTGCCGTCACCGGCGACGTCGTCGGTCTTCTTCGCGACCTCCTTGACGAGCTCCGCGCCGATCTTCTCGTACGGGTCGTCGAGCTCGATCTCCTTGGCGATCGAGACGCCGTCGTTCGTGATGGTGGGAGCGCCCCACTTCTTCTCGAGCACGACGTTGCGACCGCGCGGGCCGAGCGTCACCTTGACGGCGTCGGCCAGCTGGTTGAGGCCGCGCTCGAGGCCGCGCCGGGCCTCCTCGTCGAAAGCGATCATCTTTGCCATGTGTGTGTCGTCCCTCCCGGACGTAGGCGTATGGGTTTAGCACTCAAATCCTGCGAGTGCTAACGCCATTCTGGCACTCGACCCCAGGGAGTGCAAGCCGCGTGGCGCGGGCTCCCGGCGCGCGGGAACGCCCCGGAACCGAGGGGTCCGGGGCGTTGCGGGATGAGGGAGGGTCAGACGGGGCGGACGGCCTCCGCCTGCGGGCCCTTCTGGCCGGTTCCGACGGTGAACTCGACGGCCTGCCCCTCCTCGAGCACGCGGAAACCGCCCATCTCGATGTTGGAGTAGTGGACGAAGACGTCCTGGCTGCCGTCGGCGACGGTGATGAACCCGTACCCCTTCTCGGCGTTGAACCACTTGACGGTGCCCTGGGTCATGCTGGAACTCTCCTGGTGCTGCGGGGGATCGACAGCGACAGCGTAGCCACGCGCCACACGCGGGCGAGAGGGTTCAGAGCAGGTTTGACATGCGCGATGCCGAACGTTTACCCGGCGGAAACACGATCCAGGCCGAGCACCACCGTGACGACCTTCGTCTCCGCGTCGGCGACGTACGCGGTGCTCTCCTCGAGGCGTCCGCCGCCCAGCGCCTCCGCGACGCCGGCCGCGGCCGCCTCGTGCTCCGGCGCGGCGTAGTACACGACGGTCTCGGGGATGTCCGTCGCGCTGGAGGCGCTCGCCGAGACGTCGTCGCCGTTCCAGCCGGCCGCGACGAGCTGCTCCTCGGCCCGCACCTCGATGCCCTGCGACGCCGTCCCGTTCAGGATGAGCACCTGGTAGGAGGGGTCTACGACGGCTTCGACCGTGGGCACGGGGTCTGGGCCCGCCACGACGTCCGGCTGCTGCTGTGACAGCGCGAGGAACGTCACCACCCCCACGCAGAAGAGCACGACCGCGCTGACACCGGCCCAGAGCAGCGCCACGCCCACCCGCAGGCGCGGGTTCTCCGCGCGGTGCGCGCCGACGCGGTCGCGCTGTCGCGGCACGTCGTCGAAGCGATCACGGGGGTACGTCTCGTTCGGCACCCGACGATGCTACCCGGCGCCGCGACGCCGGTTCTGAGTGCCGCGGTCTCCGGTTCCGCGCGTCAGGCGTGCAGGGCGGCGCGGCGCGCGAGCCGCTCGTCGCGCACGCGGCGCAGGCGCTTCACGAGCAGCGGATCGTGCTCGAGAGCCTCGGCGGTGTCGATGAGCCGACCCAGCAGCTGGTAGTAGCGAGCGGGCGTCATGCCGAGGGTGGCGCGGATCGCCTCCTCCTTGGCACCCGCATGCCTCGTCCACTCCGCCTCGAAGGCGAGGATCGCGCGGTCGGTCTCGGTCAGTGCCACGTCATCCACGCTAGGCGGCGCGCTCGGATCGCCCGGGAGGCGCACCGGCGGGCCCGCGGATCAGGCGGCCGGGGCGCCCTCCGGGATCGCGCGCCGTTCGATCCACGCGCCCAGCGGGTCGGCGGCGGCGAGGATCTCCCCGTCCAGAGCGAGCGCGAACCCGTCCCAGCCGTCGGGATCGGGCCGGCGCGTCCACGCGTCGTGCAGGCCGGGAGCGTCGAGCGTGATCCAGCGGGCATCGAGCGCGCGGATCTGCCGGATGAGGCGCTCCCGCGCGGCGCGCGGCACGTGCGGCAGCACGCCGGGGGTCGTCACGACGAGGGTCGCGCCGGCGGGCGCCCGAGCCGCGAGCGCCTCGAGCGCGCCCGGCGCACTGGCGTCGCCCGCGACGAGCAGGGGCGGGTCGGCGGCCGCGATGTCGAGGGCCGCCGCGATGCGCGCGGCCCTGCCGCGCTCGCCCGGCCAGACGAGCCCGGTCATCCAGTCGCGGTCGACGGGGTCGGCCGCATCGCGCGGCGCGGGGTCGATGCCCGCCCGCCACACGATCTCCGGCAGTGCCCCGGGCACGGGCGTCCCACCGCGCAGCACGCAGTCGAGCACGACCGAGGCTCCGCTGCCCACCTCGCGCACCGATCCGTCGTCGCTGCGGAAGCGGTACGCGTAGCGATCCGGGTAGAGGCACAGCCCGGCCGACGCGCCGATCTCGAGCAGCGCGATCGGCCCCGGTACGCGCTGCAACGCGTACAGCAGCGGCGCGCACCGCCCCGGCTCGTTCGTCTGGATGCCGCGCGTCGCGCACTCGGCGACCACGCGATCCGCGTGCGAGAGGACGAAGCGCGCCCACGCGTCATAGTCACCCTCGGCGGCGCCGAGCATGCGCGTCACGGCGAAGACGAGCGGCGGCTGGCGGTGGGGCGGGTCCAGCCGCGCGAGCACCGCGGCCACGGCCTCGTCGGCGGCCACGCCCGCCGCCCACTGCGCGTACAGCGCGCTGCGGCCGGGGGCCTCATCCCGCGCGAAACGGGCGTAGCGCTCCTGCACGGCGGCGACCTCGGGATCCATGCGTCACAGTCTGCCTCTCACGCGCCCGGCACCCCCGATCCGCGTACCCTTGAGGCATGGCCTACGAAGTGCAGAAGTCCGAGGACGAGTGGCGCGCCGAGCTCGGCGAGGAGCAGTACGCGGTGCTCCGCGGGGCGGCGACCGAGCGCCCGTGGACGGGCGAGCTGCTGGATGAGGAGCGCGCGGGCATCTACGCGTGCGCGGCGTGCGGCAACGAGCTGTTCGTCAGCGGCACGAAGTTCGACTCCCACTGCGGCTGGCCGAGCTTCTACGAGTCGGTGCGCCCCGAGGCCGTGGAGCTGCTCGAGGACACGAGCCACGGCATGGTGCGCACCGAGGTGCGCTGCGCGAAGTGCGGATCGCACCTGGGGCACGTCTTCCCCGACGGCTTCGGCACCCCCACCGGCGACCGCTACTGCATGAACTCGATCGCCCTGGACTTCACGCCCGAGTCGTGAGCGCCGCCAGCGCCGACTCGGCGCATCCCGCCCGCGACGCGGTGCGCGCCCGGCGCTCGTACTCCAAGGTGACGGACGAGGCGCCCACCCGCGCGGAGCTGCTGGAGCTCGTGGCCGCGGCCTCGCGCGTGGCGGATCACTCCGGCCTGCGCCCGTGGCGGCTCATCGAGCTGCGCGGCGCGGATCGCGAGCGACTGGGCCGCGCGATCGCGAAGGCGCAGGACGAGCGGGAGCCCTCGACCAAGCCGCTGCGCGCGCCGCTGCTGATCGCGATCGTCGCGTGCATCCGCCCGAGCGAGAAGGTGCCGGCGTGGGAGCAGGAGGCCGTGGCCTCCGGCGTCGCCCACACGCTCAGCCTGCTGCTCGACGAGGCCGGATGGGGCGTCATCTGGCGCACCGGCCACTACACGCGCAGCAAGGCCGTGGCGAAGGCGCATCGCCTCGAGAAGCACGAGCGCCTGCTGGGCTGGCTCTACGTGGGCGGCAAGCCCGAGGGCGAGCGCGGCGGCCACCGCAAGACGATCGACGCCGAGGCGTTCCTCACTCGGCTGCCGGAGTAGCCGGCGCGCCGGCCGCGTGGCGCCGGCGCCAGCGCACCGCCGCGGTCACGACGCCGATCGACGCGAGCGCGACGGTCGTGGCGGACTGCCACGCCGCGGCGGGCGCCTCGGGCGGCCAGATCGCGTCGAGCACGACCGATCCCAGCAGCTGGCCCAGCACCGAGGCGAGCCCGAACAGCAGCACCCCCGTGCGCGCGACGAGCGCGGCGCTCATGAAGATGTACACGCAGCCGATCGCGCCGCCGAGATAGAGCCACGGCGCGGCGGGCAGCGGCTCCGGGGCGCCCACCACCCCGACGTGCACGAGGGCGGCCACGGCCAGCACCGCCGTGCCCCCGACGAAGTTCACGGTCGTGGCCGCGAGCGCCGAGCCGACCGCCGCGCGCAGCCGGCCGTTCGTCGCCTGCTGCCATGCCACGGCGAATCCCACGAGCAGCGGCAGCACGAGCATCCACAGCGGGGCGCGCGAGACCGCGTCGCCGCCGAGCGAGAACGCGACGGCCACGAGGGCGAGCGCCGCGCCGATCACGCGCGGCATCGTCACCGCCGTGACGCCCGCGGGCCCGTAGCCGATGCGGTCCACGACGATCCCGATGAGCGTCTGCCCCGCGACCATGCCGACCGTGAACAGCGAGACGCCGATGATCGCGACCGTGAGGCCCTGCGTCGCGACGGTGAGGGCGCCGGCGGCGCCGCCGATGAGCATCCACCACGGCGCGGCGCCCGATCGGACGGCCGCGAGGAGCGAGCGGATGCCCGCGCGCCCGGCGGGCAGCAGCGCGCTGAGCACGAGCAGGATCGCCAGCCCGCTGCCGAAGGAGATGACGGCGGCGACGAGTCCGTCGTCGAGCGCGACGCCCAGCTGCGCGTTGATGCGCGCCTGCAGGGCGGCGAGCATGCCGACCGCGACGGCGCCTCCGATCGCGAGCACCGCCGGCATCCAGGAGCGGGCGGCGGGAGGAGCGACGGTCACCGATCAAGCCTACGCCCGCATCCCGCCCCGCCTGCCGCGTCGGCGACCCTCGCCCCGGCAACCCCTCGGCCCTCGCCCCGGCAACCCCTCGACGCGCGCACCGGGCGGCGGTTAGCCTCGGGGCATGGGCGGGCCGAGCGCGAGCATGGTGATCCTGGGAGCCGGGGGCGATCTGACCGAGCGGCTGCTGCTGCCGGGACTGGCGAGCCTGCTGGTGCGCCACGACTACGAGGTGCAGGTGATCGGCGCGAGCACCGGCGAGAGCAGCGACGACGACTGGCGCCGGCTGATCGCCGACAGCTTCGCGAAGGTCGAGGGCGGCGGCGACGGCCCGCCCGACATCCTCGAGTCGGCCACCTACATCCGCGCCGACGCGACGAGCGCCGACGATCTGCGGCGCGTGCTCGCGGAGTGCCGCCACACCCCCGTGATCTACTTCGCGCTGCCGCCGAGCGTGACGATCTCCGCCTGCGAGGCGCTGCGCGAGGTCGATCTGCCCGATGACACGAGGCTCGCGCTCGAGAAGCCGTTCGGCACGGACCAGGCCTCCGCCCGCCGGCTCAACCGGCTGCTGGCGCAGCTCGTGCCGGAGACGCAGATCTACCGCATCGACCACTTCCTCGGCATGTCGATGGTGCTGAACATCCTCGGCATGCGCTTCGCGAACCGGATGTTCGAGGGCGCCTGGCAGCGCGAGAGCGTGGAGCGGGTGGAGATCGTCTTCGACGAGACGCTGGGCCTCGAGGGCCGCGGCGGCTACTACGACGCGGCCGGCGCACTCATCGACATGCTGCAGAGCCACCTGCTGGAGGTGATGGCGCTCGTCGCGATGGAGCCGATCCCCCGCCTGGACGAGGTAGAGCTGCGCTCGAACATCGCGCAGGTGCTGCGCAGCACGCGCGTCGCGGATCCGGTCGCCGACAGCCGGCGGGCGCGGTACACCGCCGGGAAGGTCGGATCGCGCGAGCTGCCGTCGTACGCCGACGAGGAGGGCGTCGACGCGAGCCGCGAGACCGAGACGCTCGCCCAGATCACGTGCGAGATCGACACGCCCCGGTGGCGCGGCGTGCCCTTCGTCCTCCGCTCGGGCAAGGCGATCGCCGCGGACCGCACGACCGTGACGGTGCGGATGCGCCCCGTCGAGCCGATCGAGGGCCTGACGGGCACGCCGCGCCCGGACGAGATCACGATGGACCTCATGACCGGCGACGTCGCGCTGGCGGTGACGATGAACGGCAGCGGCGACGCGTTCACGCTCGAGCAGAGCGTGCTCGAGACCGAGAAGAAGCCCGGCGACCTGCTCCCCTACGGCCAGGTGCTCAAGGGCATCCTCGACGGCGACCCCCTGCTGTCGGTGCGCGGCGACGTGGCCGAGGAGTCGTGGCGGATCGTCGAGCCGATCCTGAAGGCCTGGCGCGACGGCCGCGTGCCCCTCGAGGAGTACCCGGCGGGCTCAGCCGGCCCCGGCTGGGACACCGACTCGAGCAGGGACTGACGGTGCCGACTGCGGGAGCGCCGGACGTACCCCTCCTCCTGTCCAGGTGACCCTCGCGCTGTCCCACGTCTTGTCGTCACCCACGTCCTGCCCTCCTTACCCCCCGAAGATGTCGGCACCCGACTCTATGATCGAGTGCCGGGATACGGCAGGGAACGGGAGGGCACATGGTCGTGGAACTATTCGGACTGCTGGAATCGCTGCACGCTCGCACCACCGAAACATTCAGTAGGCAACCTGCCGTCGTCGACAAGGATGGCTCGTTTGACGTCGAAAAGCTTCCGATTGGCCCGACCTGGCACAGGTTGAGTGACGTAGTTGCGGTCGTGTTCGATCTGAAATCTTCCACGAACCTCGAGAAAGGACGCACACCAGCGAGCACAGCCAGCATCTACGACGCAGGCGTCAGCGGCGTCGTCAAGGTTCTGACCGGCATCGGGGCGGACTTCGTCGATATCCAGGGCGACGGTGGCTTCGGGCTGTTCTGGGGACGACTCCCCTACGAACGTGCCCTGTGCGCGGCGATCACTATCCGCACGTTCTCCGACGACTTCACCGAGCAGCTCAGGAGCAAGTGGCCTGAGGCTCCGGACACTGGGTTCAAGGTCGGTGTCGCCAGCGGTCCCGTACTCGCCAAGCGCGTCGGACTGCCCAGAAAGCTGAACTTCCAGGAGCCGGTGTGGGCCGGCCGGCCCGTCAACTACGCTGCAAAAGCGGCGCAGCAGACCGTCCCCGGACGAATCCTCGTCACCGGCAGCGTCTGGGACATGATCGAGGACAACGACTACCTCACGTTCTCATGCGGCTGCGATGATGGCTTGCCTAGCGAGAACGGACCACAGATGTTGTGGTCGTCGGCGACGATCGACAAGATCCCGGACGACGAGAAATTCGGCCAGATGGTGAGCAGCAACTGGTGCGATGTCCACGGCGAACAGTTCCTGAATACAATCCTCGCCGGCGAACGGCGCCGCACCGAGATCGCTTACCAGGAACGCAGCAAACGGAACCTTCTCGCGAGCGGCTCGGTCGAGGCGATCGGAGCGGCAAAAGCTCGTGAGGGTTACCGCATCGAGGCCAGGGAAGCGCTGCGCCCTGGAGGCATCCGTGGCTAACACCGAGCCTGCCGGCCCAGAAGGGGCAGTCGAGGGTCTCGCCGCAGCTTTTGACGTAGAGGCGTTGCGTGCGATTCTTGCAACCAATCGCGAAGAGATCGGCCGGGCTGACTCGAAAGCCTCCACCCTCCTCGCCGCCGAGGGAATTGTCGCCGGTGCTGTGCTGGCCGCGCTCATCGCTGGGGACTGGACCCCCGCGATTCTGCCACCACTTGCCGGGTTCGCCTGGTGGTTCGGGGCCCTCGTCGGGCTCGCGTCGATTGTTGCCCTGGCCGTGTCCATCTACCCGAGCACCAAGCGCAAGCGCGGCACGAAGCCGTACGGTCCGGCGTTCTTCGGTGACACCAAGCGCACCAGCGGGAACGGCCATCTCACACTCGCTGACCTCCTGAACGACCAGGTGCCAATCACGGCCCGCATCGCCAGGAGGAAATACCGCTGGATCAAGATCGGCATGTGGCTGGCTGCCGTCGGCGCCGCGAGTCTGCTGTTCGCGACCCTCATCGGGGTCTGACATCTGTGGGCCGACGCCCTTCTCGCGGGCGCGCTTCGAGTCGAAGACCACCCAGCCTCGAACGCGAAGGCGAGCGTAGTCGCGGGTGCATTGCAAGGAGTGCTCTACATGCTTTGGACACGTTGCGTGCATTGCGGGCAGCACCGGACCGCTGTCCTGGTCGATCTTGACTGGATGCCGGGCTGCCGTAACGGGATCAGCGGACCGCGCAGAGCAGTGCCCCAGCGCCGCACTGCGCCCGAGCGGGCCGCTACGTGCCGATAGAAACTACGTTCGCGCCGCTATATTCAGCACATGGTCTCAGACGCCCGTTTGCGCGCATCGCTCGAGCATCACCTCCTCCCAGGCGAGACTGTGCTGGCGTCGACGCGGGGCGTTCTGCAGAACACCGGTGGTTTCCTCGCCCCGTCCGTCTGGTTCGCGGCCACCAACGACCGCCTGCTGTTCGCCAACACCCGTTCGCACTGGTCGTACGAATACGACGAGTGGGGTGTGACACTTCTTGTAGACGGTCGTTACCAGGAAGGAACGACAGGCAGAGATGTCTACGAATCGCAGGAAGTTCACTGAGGAGTTCAAGG